>JBDTJK010000054.1:0-8012 GCA_039935875.1 Casimicrobiaceae bacterium | reverse complement strand
GCAAGCCAGTGGCGGTGATCGCACCCAGCCGGTCTGCGCGTCCTCCGCCGATCGCCTGCGCGCCGAGGATCGACGCGGTGATCGCGATCGAGATCGCCGGGAACTGGACGTAGTTGACGACCTGGTTGACGGCACCATAAGCGGCCGTCGCATCTGCGCCGTATCCGTTGACCAACGAAAGCAGCACGATTTCAGCCAGCGACATCACGATCACCTGCATGCCGGTGGGCAACCCGATCTTCACCACCAGGCGCAGCAGCGCGGGATCGATGCGCAACGCGCGCAACAGTTCACGGTCGGGAGACAGCGGATGTTTCTTGCATCGCATGTACGCCGCCATGAAGCACAGTGCCACGACGAACGAGCAGATGGACGCGGCTGCGGCCGACGTCACGCCCAGCTGCGGGAGTCCTGCCCAGCCCTGGATGAACGCTGGTGTCAGCACGCACGACACCGCGGTGGACAGCAACAGCGCGAACAGCGGCGTAATCGTGTCGCCGACGCCGCGCATCAGCTGGGTCGATAGTATGAACACGAGCAGGCCGGGCATCGCGAACATCATCAATCTCGCGTAGCCGATGGCGTCGGGCAGTACGCTGGGTGGCGTGTGCAGCAGCCGCAGCATGGCCTCGGTGAACGTGCCACCCAGCAACGCGATGACCAGGCCGAGGACGAGGCCCAGCGCCAGCGCAGTGCCGGCAATTGCCTTGACCTTGTGCGTCTCGCGCGCGCCCCACGCCTGGCCAATCAGCACCGACGCGCCGGCGCCGATGCCGATCACCAGCGCTATCAGGAAGAACATGATCGGAAACACCGACGCCACGGCTGCCAGCGCCCGCGTTCCAAGCAACTGCCCGACGAAAACATTATTGATGGTTCCGGAAAGCGCTTGGAGCACGTTGCTGACGAGCATCGGGCCGAGGAATGCGAGGAAGACTTTCCATAGCGGTCGCCCGGGCACCAACTTTGCGCGATCGGCGATCGGCGTGGCCGGGGCAGCGGATGCAGTCATGCGCAATTATCGACGAAACGGTGAAAGGACGCCGTTACGGTGTGCCCCGCGCTGGCGGCAGTCGCCGACGCGGCAGCCGTGGCCAGCGATGGTACGGAATCACTTGCTCACGGGAGACCCGTTGCGCATTTTCTGTTCGGCGGTGTCACGCACACCGTCGGTCTGGGCGAGCACCCGTTGCGCATCGGCTGGTTGTCGCATGGTTTCGGCTTCGGCATCGACTCGGTTGGCGACCATCGGCAAGTCGCGCCGCAATTCTTCGATCAGGTTGATCAGCTTGGTGGTTTTTTGCTCGGTCAGCAGGATGACCTGCGAATCCAGGTGTTCGCGCTGCTCCTCAAGCTTGGCCAGCCGCTCCTGGCGAATCAGCACGACGGTGGTTGCCAACAGCGCCGCGAGGCCGGTAACTCCGACGAGCAGCGGGAAAGGAGGCGGGTCGAATGGTGTGAAGCCCAGTCGTCGCGCCAGCACGTTGACCATTATCCAGGCGCTCACGCCAGCCAGCAGCACACCAGCGAACGCCGGCCGCGCCATCGCGACGCTGGCAGACTCGATGACCTGCTGCGACCAGGTGATCTTCCCGGCCTCGCGTTCATAGAACGCCGAGATCGACTCGATATTGTGTGCAACCGGGTCGGCAGAGGCGGCGGGCCGTTCCATCACCACGCCGGCGCCAATCGTGACTGGCGATGCCGGAACAAAAGGCCGCCACGCTGGCGGCCTGTTCTCTTCACGAGCGCTTCTTGACCTGTTCCCTGGTGTCGCCAACGGCCTTCTGGACCTTGCCGGCGACTTGGTTGAGATCGCCCTTCCCTTCGAGTTTCGAGTTGCCAACCGCTTTGCCTGCGACTTCCTGAACCTTGCCCTTCGCCTGCTCGACCGTACCTTTTACCTGATCCTTGTTCATCGTTCGCTCCTTTATAGATTGATGGGTTCGCAATCGCGGCGACGCACCGACTATCGCCTTACAGGGGAGGTCGTGGCACTCGGACAAACGATGAAAGAATTGTAGGTGGGGAGCAGGCGGATGCCGCGCGACAGCGGGCCCACGGGCGGCCGCGCGGTGCTTCCCGGCCAGCATAGGCAGTCCGTTACCTATGGCACCCGCTGCGGCGGGCCATGCACGCAGTATGATGGCGCTCCCGTTATCAACTGCGCGATCGTGCATATGAGCAGGGTGGTCATCAAGCCCGCGTGGGTGCTGAGCAGCGATTCCGGCGACCATTTCGAGCCGCAGCTGTTTCGCCTGCTGAAGGCGATCCACGAGACTGGCAAGCTCACCGAAGCCGTGCAACGGGTGGGCATTTCCTACCGGCATGGCTGGAACCTGCTGGCCAAATGGAGCGCCATTTTCGGCAGTGACGTCGTCGACATGCGGCGCGGCCGCGGTGCGTCGTTGACTGCGTTCGGCGAAAAACTGTTGTGGGCCGAGCAGCGCACCGAAGCGAGTCTGTTTCCGCAGCTCGAGAACATTGCGTCGGAGCTGAATGCGGCGATGCGCAAGGCGCGTCAGCGCACGTCGCCGGTGCTGCGCTTGCATGCGAGCCATGGCTACGCGGTCGAAAAGCTGCCCGAGCTCGTGCACCGCCACGGAAATGGCGACATCGACCTCAGGTACGTCGGCAGTGTTGAAGCGCTTGCCGCACTGTCGCGTGCGGAATGCGATCTTGCCGGATTCCACGTGCCGCTCGGTGAACTGGGTCCATCGCTGTGGCAGGACTACGCGAAGTGGGTGAAGCCACGCCAACAGCGGGTAATCCGCCTCGTCATCCGCACGCAGGGCCTGATCGTGGCCAAGGGCAATCCGCGCTCGATCAAGTCGCTGCAGGACCTGACCCGCAAGGGCATCAAGTTCGTCAACCGCCAACTCGGATCGGGAACGCGCGTGCTGCTCGACGGGCTGCTGCGCAGCGCCGCCGTCAATCATTCACGCATCCAAGGCTACTGCAGCGGTGAATACACGCACGCGGCGGTCGCGGCGTTTGTCGCCAGCGGCATGGCGGACGTCGGCCTCGGCATCGAGCCGGCGGCGCGACAATTCAATCTTGATTTCCTGCCGATCATCGAGGAGCGCTACATGCTCGCATGCAGTCGCAGCACGCTGACGCGGCCCGCGGTGATTCGCCTGATCGAGCTGATGAAAGGTCCCGAGTTTGCACACATGCTTGGCAAAGTTGCGGGCTACAGACTCGATGAACCGGGGGAGGTGGTCGAGTTCGGGGCCGTTTTTCCCTGGTTGGACCGTGGCCCGAAGCAACGCGCGACGGCGTGAGCGCAGCGGACGTGCGGCGCGTGGCGAACGCCATGCGTCGATGCTCACTATCACCTCGCGCAGAGGCGACTTCTGGTGGACGCCTGTGAATTGCCGCGGCCAGTGGCCGACCCCGGCGTTGCAAACAGTTCCGGCTCCGTTATGTACGCCTGCGTACGCATGTGGCGCGATATATCGCCTTTACGATGTTTTCTGTTGCCATCCACAGTATTAGCGCGCAGCATGGTCCGTAGCTGACGAATCCTCGTTTACGGCGCGCTCGTCACAACGTCCGTTTGCCAGATTTGCCGTCCTTGTTACCCCTTGGATAACAGGCGATGTCCGTGGCCGATGGTGCACATTGCCTACCATCGTCGGCGACGGTGAACAACCGGGAGGCGCGAGGATGTGCGCGATACGCGCGAGTTCCGCAAGCAATTGCCGAAGTGAACATGAACCTCTCGACACCTACAGCCGCAGCGTCGCAAACGAAAGCGCCGACCGGCATCCTCGGCTTCGATGCAATCACGGCGGGAGGATTGCCGCGCGGACGCACGGCGCTGCTCGGTGGGGGCGCCGGATCGGGCAAGACGATTTTTGCGCTGCAGTTCCTCATCAACGGCATCCGCAACTGGGACGAGCCCGGCATTTTCATCGCGTTCGAGGAGAGCGCGAACAGGATCAAGGCGAACTTCCAGAGTTTTGGCTGGATACTTGATGCGGGGCAAGCGGAAAACCTGTTCTTCCTGGAGGCACAGCCGACACCCGAGCTGATCCAATCGGGCGACTTCGACCTCGGGGGATTGCTCGCGATCCTGCAGGCCAGGACCAAGGCAATGGGCGCGCGCCGCATCGTGCTCGATGGACTGGATGTCGCGCTGGCATCATTGCCGGATCCTGTGACCAAGCGGCGCGAGGTCTATCGGCTGCACGAATGGCTGGTAGCCAACCAGCTGACCGCTGTCATCACGGCCAAGGCCGCGCACGACGATGCCTACAGCAACCTGCAGCCCTTTGGATTCATGCAGTTCATGGTCGATTGCTCGGTCATCCTGAGCCACTGCGTGACGCGCGGCGTTTCCCAGCGCAATTTGCGCGTGCAAAAATACAGGGGATCGGCGTCCGACGAGAACGAGTCGCCATTCGTCATCGGCAGCACCGGGTTCGACGTCGCGATTTCGCGCACGTTGGGCCGCGTCGATGCCAACGTCACCGACGAGCGAGTGACCAGTGGCATCGAGCGCCTCGATACGATGTTGGGCGGCGGGTACTACCGCGGCGCGACAATCCTGATCACCGGCTTCCCGGGCACCGCCAAGACCACGTTGAGCGGTGCCTTCGCGCAGGGCTCGTGCGCGCGTGGCGAGCGCACGCTGTTTGTCAGTTTCGAGTCGGACGGCGCCGAAGTCGTGCGCAACCTGGGCTCGGTCAACATCAAGTTGCGGCACTATATCGACAGCGGGCTGTTACGAATGAGTTCGGCGCGCACGATCACCGGCAGCGCCGAGATCTATCTGGTGCGCATCAAGGCGATGGCCAAGGAGCATGGCGCGCGCTGCCTGGTCATCGATCCGGTATCTGCGCTCGCCAAATCGGGCAACGAGGCGACCGCGCACAACGTGGCCGAACGTCTGATCGACTGGTCCAAGGCCAACGGCATCACGATGGTATGCACCAGCCTGCTTGACGAGATGTCGACCGATACCGACGGGACATCCCCGCTGCACATCTCGACGCTCGCCGATACGTGGCTGCACCTCAACTACCTGGTGCAGGCGGGCGAGCGCAACCGTGGCATGTCCATCATCAAGTCGCGTGGCACCGCACACTCGAACCAGGTGCGCGAGCTGATCCTCAGCGATGCCGGCATCACGCTCGCCGACATCTATCGCGCCGGTGGCGAGGTCCTGATGGGTACGATGCGCTGGGAAAAGGAGAGCGCCGAGCGGGCGGCGGCGGAGGTCACCGAGGTCGGCGGGCAGTTGAAGCGGGTACGCCTTGATGCCGAGGAGGCGGAGCTCGAAGTCCGCATCAAGTCGTTGCAGACGGCACTCGTTGCAAAGCAGGTCGAGAAAGCATTGCTGACGCGGACCACCGAAAGCCTTGAAGGCGAGCTGGTGCGTGGCCGCGCGCGGATCGGTGAACTGAGAGGGGCCGATGTCGCGTCGCCTGGCATCAAATAGCCTGATGGACAGCGCCCGGCACACGTTCAAGTTTCAACTTTACGTGGCCGGGGATTCGCCCAATTCGGTGCAGGCGCTGGCCAACCTGAAGTCGATCTGCAACACCGCGATCGTGGGCCAATACGAGATCGACATCATCGATGTCTTCCGTGACCCCGAACGCGCGGCGGCGAATGGTGTACTGATGACGCCGACGCTGATCAAGCTCGAGCCCTCGCCGGTTCGACGCATCGTCGGATCGCTAAGGGACCGCTCGCCGGTGCTGGAAGCGCTCGGTTTGCCTGCTGGCGAAGTGTGAATGAGGACATGCCTACTCTCAGCGCCGATGTGGAGATCGCTGCACTCGTCGCCACGCTGCTTCGCAGCGGGGAGCGGCTTGAGGAATTGACGGGCGGCGAAGTCGACTCAGTGCAGGCGCCGGATGGGCGCACGTTCGTGTTGCAGGGCGCTCAGGAACATGTGCGCTATGCGGAAACCTCGAAGCAGGCCGCCATCCTGAACGCATTGCCCGCCAACATCGCGTTGGTCGACGGCACCGGCGCCATCGTGTCCGTCAACAATGCGTGGCGGCGCTTCGCGCTGGACAATCAGTTGCAAGGACCGGCATTCGCGATCGGCGTCAATTATCTCGACGTCTGCGACCATGTGGTCGGCACGTGTGCCCCGCAGGCGCGTCACGTGGCGGCCGGCATACGCCAGGTGCTGAGCGGCGCATTGCCGACGTTTTCGATCGACTACCGGTGCGATTCGCCCACGGATCCGCGCTGGTGTCAGCTGACGGTCAGTCCGCTGGGTACCACCGATCTGACCGGCGCCGTGGTAATGCATCTCGACGTTACCGCCAACCGACGCATCGAGGAGGACCTGCGCCTCAGCGAGTCGAAGTTCCAGCAGATGGCGCAGAACATTCACGACGTCTTTTTCCTGCAAAGCGTCGATACGTGGCAGATCTACTATGTCAGCGCGGCCTATGAGCAGCTATGGGGGCGCAGCTGCGCAAGCCTTTACGCCGATCCGCTGTCGTGGATGACGGCGATCCATCCCGAGGACCACGCGCGCATCTTCAGGGAATTCGCGCTGGATCGGAAGCACGCATCCGACGTAGCCTGCCGCATCGCCGTCGAGGTCGGCGAGTTCCGGCTGAGTTGGATCGGCATCGTGGATGCAGATTCGATGCAAGTGGTGCCGGTTGCGTCCGCAGGGGCGGATGCAGGATTTCTCGAAAGGGTCGCAGAGCGCCTGTCGTTGCTGCCTGATGCGCCGGCAGGCCATGGAATCACGGTAACGGCGATCTTGGAAAAACGGGAAATGGTCGTCAACGACGTGCCGAACGATCCGCGCATCGGGTTCAAGGGCATACACGAGGCACGCGGCATTCGCTCGCTGGTCAGTCTGCCGATGATGATTGCCGATGGTTCGGTGCTGGTGTTCGACGTTCACGCGGAGGAGATCAATTTCTTCGACGCGGCGGAATTGAAGCTGCTGCGCGAACTCGCGGGTAACCTGGCGTTTGCGATCGACACGATCGACCAGCGTCAAAAACTGGACTACCTCGCTTACTACGATGCGCTGACCGGGCTCGCCAACCGCAAGCTGTTTTTCGAGCGTGTCGCCCAATCCGTACGCAGTGCGCATAGCGGGAAACACAAGCTCGTGCTGTACCTCGTCGATCTCGAACGCTTCAAGTACATCAACGACAACATGGGACAGCCGACCGGCGACCTGTTGCTGCAGCAGGTGGCGCAGTGGCTTACGCGCAGCGTCGGCGATGCGAATCTGTTGACGCGCATGGACGCCGACCATTTCGCCGTCCTGCTGCCGCAGGTCAAGCGGGACGGCGATGTCGCGCGATTGCTGGAGCGGACCATCGAAGCGTTCCATGCGCATGAATTCGTGCTTGGCGACACCACGGTAAGGCTCGCGGTGAAAATCGGCATTGCCCTGTATCCGGACGATGGCACCGATGTGGAAACGCTGTTCAAGCATGCCGAGGCCGCATTGAAGAAGGCCAAGGCCAGCGGAAACCGCTACCTGTTCTACACGCAGAAGATGACCGAGGCGATGGCGGGCAAGGTCGCTCTCGAGACGCATCTGCGGCAGGCGCTGGAAAAAGGGGAATTCGTCCTCCACTACCAACCGATCACCAACCTGCGCACCGGCAAGGTGGTGGGCGTCGAGGCGTTGTTGCGCTGGAACGATCCACGCACGCAAATGGTGTTGCCGAACGACTTTATCCCGATGCTCGAGCAGACCGGATTGATTCACGCCGTCGGCAGGTGGGTGTTGCAGCAGGCGGTCGACGATCACCTGCGCTGGCGCAATGCCGGATACGATCCGATCCGCATTTCGGTCAACGTTTCGGCAATGCAGCTACGCGATCCTGGATTCATCGACGAGATCACGCACGCAATCGCCGGGGATCCGGTGGCAGCCGCCTGGCTCGAGCTGGAGATCACCGAAAGCATGATCATGGAGGACGTCGAGCAGAACGTTGCGAAGCTGGCCGCGTTGCGCGCATTGGGCGTGAGGACCGCGATCGATGACTTCGGCACAGGATTCTCGTCGC
>JBDTJK010000053.1:0-10736 GCA_039935875.1 Casimicrobiaceae bacterium | reverse complement strand
GCGCGTTGGAATCCGGCGACGACGCGGCTGCCGACACTCGCCACGCTGCTACTTGCGCTGGCGACCGTGGTGCGTGTATTCGCCAGCGCCGGAGTGTTTGAACCCGCAACGATGTTGCTGACCGCGTCGCTTTTCTGGAGCGGCGCCTTCGCGATGCTCCTGGTCCTGTTTCTACGCGTCGGCGTGGCGCGAGCCGGTGGCCATGCATCGGCCTGAGGGCGGAGACGCCGCGCGACGATCGCGGTGGAGGCCTGCTCGCAAAGGCACGCGTCTGGCCACAACTTTCGCAATGGCTTCGCGGAGCGAAGGCTTGAGTCTCAAGTCAGAGCCGAACGCAACAGCGACGCGAGCACGCACCAAGCAACGACGGGCAGCGCTCGCCAGCGCGCGGCAACCAGCAACGTGAACGCCACCAGGGCGATGGCAAAATCCTTGGCGTCTAGTACGGCGCTGACCCACACCGGATCGTAGAGCGCCGCCGCCAGGAGGCCGACCACCGCGGCATTGACGCCTGCCATCACGCGAGCCGCACCGTCGCGGGCGCTCAGCGCCTGCCAGAAGGGCAAGGCACCCGCTACCAGTAGCAAGCCCGGCAGAAAAATGGTCAGCAGGCTAACCACAGCACCCACCGCGCCGTCTAGGCGCTCCCCGAGGAATGCGGCCAAGGTGAACATCGGCCCAGGCACCGCCTGGGCCGCACCATACCCGGCCAAAAATGTATCGTCGTCGAGCCACCCCGGGCCGACGACGGCATGTTGCAGCAGCGGCAAAACGACATGTCCGCCGCCAAACACCAGCGCGCCAGTGCGATAAAACGCCCCCGCGACTTGCCCCAGAAACGACATCCTTGGTGCAACAAGCAGCGCCACAAGTAGCAGCGCGCCGAACGTAGCCAACAGCACGCCGCCAGCGCGCGGTCCATAGCGCAACGGGAACGCGTTGCCATGTCGTGCCATCACCTGCGGGCACAACCACGGCCCCAACGCAGCGCCGCCTGCAACCACGAACAAAGGCATCCAACTGCTGCCGCTGATCGCGATCAAACCTGCCGCAGTGGCCGCCAATAGCGCGCGCGGAGTATCAGGTGTGAGCGTGCGCGCCATGCCCAGTACTCCCTGCGCCACTACCGCCACGGCCACCAGTTTCAATCCGTGGATGGCACTTTGTCCCCACGCACCGGCAAGGTAGTCGCTCATCGCGGCAAATACGAACAGCAGCGCGGCAGAAGGCAACGTGAACCCGATAAAGGCGCAAATTGCCCCTGCCCACCCGGCGCGCACAAGACCGATTGAAAAGCCGAGCTGGCTGCTCGCTGGCCCCGGCAGAAACTGGCATAACGCGAGCAACTGGCCGAAGTGTTCCTCGTCGAGCCAGCGACGTCGTTCAACGAATTCGCGGTGAAAATAGCCCAGATGGGCGATTGGTCCACCGAATGACGACAAGCCCAGCTTCAGGAATTCGGTCCCGACCTCCAGCGCGCTTCCGGTTTGAAACAACGCGGAATCAGCACCTTCCTTTGACGCGATCACGTCATGCTTCGTCACATGCAATCCTCGCCATTCCGATGATTGAGCCTACACGATAGCCCTCGGTACCTGGCGTTTCCAGAATTAGGTGGAGACCGTGTTTCCTTCGCCTCGAGAGGACCTCCACCAAATACCGGTTACTCCAAACATCCAGCGCGGAGCTCGGCGTATCGATGTACGCTTTGCTGCTTGAATTTCAAGCCTATGGCATGTCCCTGACCCTGCGCCGCAAGCTGCCCAACACCGGCACCACGATCTTCACGGTGATGTCCGCGCTGGCCGAGCAATACGGTGCCGTCAACCTCGGCCAGGGATTTCCCGACTATCCGATCGACCCGGCGCTGATCGAACGCGTGACCGACGCTATGCGTGCCGGACACAACCAGTATGCGTTGATGACCGGCGTGCGCGCCCTGCGCGAAGCCATCGCCGCCAAGGTCGCGCAGCTCTACGGCCACAGCTACGATGCACAGACCGAAGTGACCATCACGGCCGGCGCCACGCAGGCGATCTACACGACACTGCAAGCGCTGGTGGGCACGGGCGACGATGTGATCGTATTCGAGCCTGCGTATGACAGCTACGTGCCCGCCGTCATCCTTGCGGGTGCAACGCCCGTGACCGTGCCGCTGACGTTCCCCGGCTACTCGATCGACTGGGACCACGTGAAGCAAACGATCACGCCACGCACGCGCATGATCATCCTCAACACGCCGAACAATCCGGGGACCAGCGTGTTGAGCACCGCGGACGTCGCCCGATTGGCCGAGCTGATGCGTGATACGCCGATCATCGTGTTGAGCGATGAAGTCTACGAGCACATGGTGTTCGACGGCACTCGTCACGAAAGCATCGCACGCAACGACGAGCTTGCCGCGCGCAGCGTGGTCATCGGCTCCTTCGGCAAGACATTCCATGCGACGGGCTGGAAGGTGGGATACGCATTGGCGCCCGCGCCGATAAGCGCCGAAATCCGGCGCGTTCACCAGTTCACCGTGTTTGCGGTCAACACACCCATGCAACATGCGATCGCGGCCATTCTTGCGGACCCGGCGCACTACGCAGGGCTTCCGTCATTCTTCCAGCAGAAGCGCGATCTGTTGCGCACGGCGCTCGCGCAGACGCCGTTGGACTTGCTGCCGTGCGCCGGCAGCTACTTCCTTCTCGCTACGTATTCACGGATCAGCGACGAACCGGCCTCAGTTTTCGCCGAACGCATCGTTCGCGAGTACCGCGTGGCGACCATTCCGCTGTCGGCGTTCTATCGCAACGGCACCGACCACCGGGTGCTTCGCATCTGCTTCGCCAAGCGCGACGAGACATTGCGTGAAGCGGCGTCGCGGCTCACGCGGATGCGCGCGTCTTGTTGACGCAGCGCAGCTCTGCGCACCATGGCGGCGGCCACTGAGGATCGGTTAGACTGCGGAAGGCGTCAAATGGTCAGCCAGCGGGGGCGCACACCTGTGCCCGCGTTGGACTGGCCAATGCCGACAAGATCTTGATCCGGAGGAGTCCACCATGCGCTTGATCGTTCGCATTTTCGCGTGCCTGTTCGGCCTGCTGCTCGCTGCGCCGTTGCTTGCGCAACCGCAACCTATCAAGATCATGGGGTTGGTGGAACTATCAGGCACTGGCGTCACGTCGGGCACGAACTTCAACGATGGCGTGAAGCTCGCGGTGAATGAGATCAACGCGGCAGGCGGGATCCTCGGTCGCAATGTCGTTTACACGGCCAGCGATACGCAGTCGCAGCCACAAATAGCGAAGGCGCTCGCCATCAAGGCGATCGACGACGGTGCGTATGTGGTGATGGGACCGGTGTTTTCCGGCTCGATCATGGTCAGCATGGCAGAAACACGGCGCGCGGAAATTCCGAACTTCACCGGCGGCGAAGGCTCGGCCATCACCGAACAAGGCAATCCGTACATCTTCCGCACATCGTTCACCCAGACCACGGCCATGCCGAAAGTGGCGCGCTACCTGGCCGAGAACCTCAAGGCGAAGACGGTCGCGATGATCTGGGTCAACAACGACTTCGGCAAGGGCGGGCGCGATGCGTTCATCAAGGCAATTGGCGCGCGAGGCATCAAACTGGTCGCCGATATTTCCACCGATCCGGGCCAACTCGACTTTTCCGGTGCAGTGCTGAAGGCGAAGCAGGCGAATGCCGACGTGTTGTTCGTCTACAGCAACGAAGAGGAATCCGCACGTGCTCTGCGCGAGCTGCGCAAGCAGAGCTACGCAAAGCCCATCGTCGGCGAGACGGTGCTGACCAGCCAGAAGGTCGTGGAACTGGCTGGCGATGCCGCGAATGGCGTCGTCGCGCACGTTGGCCTGACAGCCGACGCACCGGACCCCGGCATTCGCGTGTTCGCCACGAAGTTCCAGAAGGAATTCAACTACAAGCCGGACCACAACGGCATCAAGGGCTATACCGCGATGTACATCGTCAAGGCGGTGACCGAGAAGATCGGCAAGGTTGATCCGAAGGCGTTTGCCAGCGCGATGCATGGCATCAAGCTCTCGGTCAAGCAATATCCCAATATCCTGATGGATGTCAGCTTCGACAAGAATGGCGATCTCGATCGCGAGAGCTTCATGACCAAGGTCGTGAACGGAAAGCAGGAGGTCGTGGCGACGCTGCCGGCCGCGTCGGCTCAATAGGCGTTCGCCGCGGCTCCTCCATGCCAGACAGCAACACCTTCGGCATCGCCGGGCTTCTCGGATGGCCCGTGGCTCACTCGCGCTCGCCGGTGATTCACAATCATTGGCTCGCGCACTACAACATTCCGGGGCGCTACGTTCTTTTCGGCGTGCCACCGGACAACCTCGAAGTGGCGGTGCGCGGCATTGCTGCACTCGGCCTGCGCGGCTGCAATGTCACCACGCCGCACAAGCAGGCGATCTTCCCGCTGCTTGACCGGGTCGACGACCTTGCGCGCAAGATCGGCGCCATAAATACCGTGGTCGTCGAAAAGGACGGTTCGCTCACCGGATTCAACAATGACGGCAACGGCTTCATCCTCAGTCTGCGCGACGCCGATCCCGATTGGCGCCCGGACAGCGGGCCAATCGCCGTGCTGGGTGCTGGCGGCGCGGGTCGCGCGGTTGTCGCAAGTCTCGCCGCGCAGGGCGCGCGTGAAATACGACTGCTCAATCGCTCACTGGACAAAGCGCGGGAAATTGCCGACGCTGTGGGAACGGTGGTGCGAGTGCTGCCATGGTACGAGCGCGCCGATGCGCTCGACGGAGTCGCGTTGCTGGCGAACGCTACCGTCCTCGGCATGACCGGCAAGCCGCCGCTGGATATCGTGCTTGATTGCCTGCCCGCCAGCGCGCTGGTCGGCGACCTGATCTACATCCCTCCTGAAACGCCGCTGCTTGCCGCGGCGCGCAAACGCGGCAACATCACCGTCAACGGAATTGGCCTGCTGCTCAACCAGGCGCGACCCGCATTCAACGCGTGGTTCGGCGTGATGCCGGAGATCACACCGGCGTTGCGCCAAGCCATTGCAGCCACTTTCTAGGCCCATCGACGTGGACGCGCGAATCTTCGAGGAACCGAAGATCGACTGCCACGTGCATGTGCTTGATCCCGAACGTTTTCCGTATCGCGCGGACACCCACTACGCGCCAAGCGGCCAGGAGATCGGAACGCCCGCCCAGCTCGAGCAGGTAATGGCCGCCTACGGCACTCGCCACGCGCTGCTGGTCGGCCCCAACTCCGGATACGGGCTGGACAATACATGCATGCTGGATACGATCGCGCGCGGTCACGGACGCTACAAGGGAATCGCGGTTGTGCGCAACGACGCGACCGTCGACGAGCTCAAGGCGCTGCAACGCAATGGGATCGCAGGCGTTGCATGGAACGTGACGCATTACGGCGTGGCGCACTACGACGACGGCGCCCGGTTACTGGACAAGCTCGCGGCCTTGGACATGTTCGTCGATGTACAGGTCGAGCACGAGCAGTTGTTGCAGATCGCACCGGTGTTGCAGCGATCGTCGGCACGCATGCTGTTCGACCATTGCGGGCGCCCTACCCTTGCCGCGGGCGTCGACCAGCCATCGTTCAGGGTCCTGCTCGAACTCGGCGCGACGGGCCGAGCCTTCGTCAAGCTTTCAGGCATCGCAAAATTTTCGCATGATGCGGCGCCGCACGTGGATGCGTTCCCGTTCGTGAATGCGCTGATTGGCGCGTACACGCTCGATCGATGCCTGTGGGCATCCGATTGGCCGTACCTTCGCGCGCCGTGCCACATCGACTACGGCGTGCTGCTGCGCATCGTGCAGCGGCTGCTTCCCGACCCCGGCCAACGGAGCAAGCTGCTGTGGCGGACGCCTGCGCGACTGTTCGGTTTTTCAGCGTGAGTGGGCGACAATAATCCCTGCGCGCAGATCGTTAGCGACGATCGCCGCACAGGCAAACCGTTTCCATTTCCACCGCTTAACAGGAGGTTTCAGGAATGCCACGGACGTACGAGGTACTGATCATGGGCGCGTCGTATGGCTCGCTGCTCGGAATGAAGATTGCGGCGGCCGGCCACGCCGTTACGCTTGCTTGCCGGCCCGAAGAGGTCGCGGCGATCGCTGCGAAGGGGGTGCGCATCCGCATGCCGGTCAAGGGCGTGCAAGGCCTGGTCGAAATCGACACGCGCAACCTGCCGGGAAAACTGACTGCGGACGTGCCCGCGTCAATCGACCCGCACGCGTTCGATCTGGTGGTACTGGGCATGCAGGAGCCCCAATACGGCTCCGTGGGCGTGCGCTCGCTGCTCGAGGCGATTGCCAACGCGAAGGTGCCCTGCATGTCGATCATGAACATGCCCCCACCGCCTTATCTCGAACGCATCCCGGGGGTCGACGCGAACGGATGCCTCGCGTGCTACACCGATCCTGGCGTATGGCACGCGTTCGACCCGTCGTTGATGACGTTGTGCAGCCCGGACCCGCAGGCCTTTCGCCCGCCCGGCGAACCCACCAACGTGCTGCAGGTGCGCTTGCCGACCAACTTCAAGGTCGCGCGATTCGACTCCGAGGCGCACACGTCGATGCTGCGCGAGCTGGCGAACGGAATCGATGCGTTCCGCTTCGACAGCGGCCGGGGCGAGATCGAGCTGCCGGTGAAGCTCAGGGTGCATGACTCGGTGTTCGTTCCCCTCGCCAAATGGAGCATGCTGATCGCGGGCAACTATCGCTGCGTGCAGAAGGATGGCGTGCGCTCGATCAAGGAGGCGGTGCACGGCAACATCGATGAGTCGCGCGCGGTCTATCAATGGGTGACCGACCTGTGCAGGAAACTCGGGGCCTCCGCCAACGACCTGGTGCCCTTTGAGAAGTACGCGAATGCCGCGCAATCGCTGGAAAGCCCGTCCTCCGCGGCGCGTGCGCTTGCCAACGGCGCAACCAACATCGAACGCGTCGACAAGCTGGTGCAGGCCATCGGCACGCAGCAGGGCATGCGCTCGGACGCGGTCGACGCCATCGTCACGCTGGTCGATCATTGGCTGGCGACGAGCCGGCAGAAGAAGGGCAGCTAGCCGTATCGCCGATCAATCCGGCGACCCAATCAGCGCGCGACCTCGCAAAGGCGCCTGCTGACCGCCAATCGAGCCAACGCATGCGTGCGTTGCGACCGGTCGCGAATATGCCGAACGAATCGGGATGCTGCGCGACGGCAATCTCGCCGATCGTCACGCACGGTATCGCGTCTGGCGCGAAATTCCATGTGAATGCACGCGCATTGGCGGCCCGCCGCGCTTCGCTCGACAGCGCGGCGTCTAGCATCGCCGCATGCAGCCGTGCACCGCGTCCCGCAGGTCGCGCGCCACGTGATGTTGCTGACGCGATGCGCGACGGCAAAGCGCTCGGCCGGTCGCTCGACCGAGCCGGAAATGATTGATCACCTCCAACTTGAGATTGGCTGCCGCAGCGATTGCCGACGGACGATCATGTTCGCCGCGCAGCACATACGCGCCGGAAGACTCCGGCGGACGTGCGATCAACGCCACATCGAGATCCGCGGGCAACATCCACAAATGCTAGGCGGGTTGAGCGGGACGGCATTGCGCGCAAAAACGGGACCCGATCGAAGTCACGATTATCGAACGATCGTTCGATGCTGTCCAGACCTCGATCGCACTGTGCACGACGTATTGCTGAGCTAGACATGATGCCGTTGGCGAGTTTTGGTACAGTTAGCCCCATTCCAACCACCGCAAGCGCGCATGCCAAATATCGGAACCGTCTTTCGTGAAGAAATCACGCGACTTTCCCGCCGCGAAACGCGTGGCCAGATCGACTCGATCAAGAAAGCAAACTCGCAGCACCGCGGGGCGCTCGCGCTGCTGAAGCGCCAGGTCGCCCAACTGGAACGGCAGGTGCGCGTGCTTTCGCGCGCTGCAGCCAAGACGGCGCCCGCCGCACCGGAGTCCGCCCCCGGAACCCGGATCCGCTTCGTGGCGAAGGGCCTGCAGTCCCAGCGCCGGCGTCTGGGACTGTCCGCCGGTGCGTTCGGAACGTTGGTCGGCGTCAGCGCGCAGTCGATCTACAACTGGGAAAGCGGAACCACTTACCCTCGCGGCGCCCAGCTGGCAAGACTGGCGGCACTGCGCTCGATCGGCAAGCGCGAAGCAGCGCAGCGCCTGCAACAGGCAAGCGCCGGCAAGCGCCCGAAGAAAGGGAAATAATCTTGTTTCGGCGGTGCGCGGAGGTTGTCACCGCGCATTCTCGTCCACGCGCGGTCTGCGAATCGATCGCGCGTGATGACTACGCCAGCAGGCGGCCGTAGCCGGCGATCGCCGCGCTGACGCGGGCCACGCGCAGCGCGTTCCACATCATCGCCGAAGCGCTGGAAACCACGGGCTTGCCGAGATCCCGTTCCAGTGCCTCCAGCGCGTCTAGCGTTGGCATGCCAACGCCGCTCAGGAACACCGCCTGTGCGCCGTCGCAATCAACTTGGCGCCCCAACATATATGCGCGCTGCGCAGACTCGTCGTAGATGTTCGTCACGTTGGACAACCGCCCGCGCGAAGGAACCGCGAAGCCGCGCTGCTTGAGGTTCGCCTCGCACTGCAGCGTGCCGTGCTCGTCGTACGGCGTTCCGATGGCGACGCGCTCGATTCCCAGATGTTGCAGCGCCGCGACCACGCTCCCGAATGCGGTGACGAAGCGAACGCCGCTCGCCTTTTCGATGCGATCGATCGTCGCGGCCTCGCCCGCCTTGCCCAAGGTATAGCTGGTGGCGGTGTGCGCCATGACGATCACCGCAGGCTTCACCATCGCCAGCAGCTCGACATTTTCGTCGAGATGCGCAATCTGGGTGCGATTGCGCTCTTCCTGTCCGCTCAGGCTGCCGGTGACCCCATGCGCCACCATTCGCGTGAAATGCAATGACACGCCGCGCGGAACCAGCTGCATCATTTCGGGTTCCACCGTGGGGTTACCGGGGGGAACGAGAAAACCAAGGCGAGCGCGCCATCCAAACATTATTTTTTCCTTCCTGCCGCACCGGGTTCGTACAACTTCGATGGTGACATGTTGATTGCAGCCGATGCTGGCCGAACGCGCGAGGGCAAGGGCACCGTATCGCGCCGGATCGCCGGCCGCAAAGCGGCAGCGATGGCACCGTAGCGGTTGACGACCACCTACTTCGGCGCGGCTTTCGACTGGCCGGCAGCCGACACCACGGCGCGCAGACCGAGCAGGTAACTGTCGCGACCGAATCCCGCGACCTGGCCCTTGACGATCCCGGCGAGCACGGACACGTGTCGGAACGCCTCACGTGCATGCACGTTGGACATGTGGACCTCGATCACCGGAACAGCGAGAATCGCGAGCGCATCGCGAATGCCGTAGCTGTAGTGCGTCCACGCGCCGGCATTGATGACGACTCCATCCACCTTGTCGGCGTGGGCCTGGTGGATGCGCTCGACCATCTGCGCTTCGCTGTTGGTCTGGAAGTCGACCACCGTCACCTGCAGTTCCTGCGCGAGCGTCGCCAGTGCGCCGTTGATGTCGTCCAGCGTCGCCGTACCGTACTGCGCCGGATCGCGCTTGCCGAACATGTTGAGATTGATGCCGTGCAATACCAGGAAATTCTTCACGATCCCACCTCTGTCTGCACTGCGCGTCGCTGGATTGCGACGACAGGCCGGCGCAACTGTCGCGGACAGTATAATATTTCTTCGGTGATTCGCGAGAGCACGATGCGCGCTGCCGCTGCTCTGCGTTCCATCCGCTGATCCATGATAAACGGCGACACCCAACTCATTGCGCACCTTGGATACCCGACGCGGACATTCAAGGCGCCGCTGATCTACAACCCCTATTTCGAGTCTGCGGGCATCAACGCCGTCGTCGTGCCGATGGGCGTGCAGGCCGATGCGTACGCGGGCGTGGTGGCCGCGCTGTTCAGGCTCACCAATATCCGCGGCGCCCTGATCACGATGCCGCACAAGGTGACGACAGTGGCGCTGGTCGATGAAGTCTCGACGACGGCAAGCATTGCCGGTGCCTGCAATGCAGTGCTGAAGCGCCCGGATGGCACTCTGCTCGGCGACATGTTCGACGGCGAGGGATTCGTTCGCGGCGTGCGCCGCAAGGGTCGTGCCGTTGAAGGATCGCGTGTGCTCGTCGTCGGCAGTGGCGGCGTGGGGTCAGCCATTGCGGCGTCACTCGCTGCTGCCGGTGCGGCAACGCTTGGCGTTTATGATGTGAACGACGCCGCAGCGCAAGCGCTCGCCGAACGCTTGCGTGCGCACTATCCGGCGCTCGAAACAAGCGTCGGCAGCAAGGATCCGCTCGGCTACGATATCGTCGTCAATGCCACGCCAGTCGGCATGCACGACGGCGACCCGCTGCCGATCGACGTCAGCCGCATCGCCCCGACCGCGTTTGTCGGCGAGGTCGTGATGAAGCAGCACTTCACGCCATTCCTCGAGGCCGCGCGGGCCAAGGGCTGCACAATCCAGGTCGGCATCGACATGCTGTTCGAGCAGATCCCCGCCTACCTCGAGTTCTTCGGGTTTCCGACTACCACGCCGGAGAACCTGCGCCGCCTTGCCAGCATCGCGTACTGAAGTAACGTGGCGCAGGTCCCGCGCGCAGACTACTGCACGTCATCGCGCTGCGCCAGCGTCGTCGCGACGCCAGAATCAGGCGCTGGTGATCGACGTCCAGTGCTGCAAGCGTGACGCGATCAACGCA
>JBDTJK010000052.1:0-2608 GCA_039935875.1 Casimicrobiaceae bacterium | reverse complement strand
GCGCGGCGGACGACCTGCCGCTCGTGGCGCATTGCCACTTTCGCCTCGCCGAGGCGCAGTTTCGCGAAAGTCTGCACGCGCAGGCGATCAAGCAGGCCATGCTCGCCATCGCGCAGTTCAGGCAACTCGGCGATGCTGTCGGCGAAGGCCGCGCGTGGTGGGCGCTGGGAAGCGCGCAAAGTGGCCTGCGCCTGAACGAAGCGGCGACCAAGGCGTTCGACCACGCACTTGATCTGGCGCGCGGGGTGGGCGACCTGTATGGCATCGGCAATACGCTGAACGGCGCGCAGAACCTTGCGCCGGGCCTTGGCGTACGGCTCGACCTATTGAACCAGGCACGCGTCGCATTCGAAAGCGCGGGTTACATCGACCGTCAAGCAGTGGTGCTCAGCAACCTTGGCAATGTGTATAGCCAGCTCGGGCTGTTCCGGCGCTCGGGCCGGCTGCATGTGCTGGCTCGCGCTATCCGCTGTCGGCTCGGCGTGCCCGTCTCGATTGCAGACTCCACAAACGCGATCGCCTCGAACGAAGTCATGTCCGGCAATCTCGCGCGGGCCGAGCCGCTGCTCGAAGAAGTTGCGCGCGTGCTTGCCGAGACCGAAAACCTGCCGATGCGGTCCGACATGATGTATTCGCGTGGCCTGATCGCGTTGCTGCACTGCGACGCGAAGGCAGCGATCGGATACTTCCGGCAACGGCTGAAGATCTGGCTTGCCCTGGGCGATAACAATTTCGTCGCCGACACGCTGAGCCGGCTGGCACGCTCATACCTGATGCTCGGCAGGCCAAAGGAAGCATTGACGGCATCGCGGCGCGCGACACGGCTGATGCGCCAATTCAACGTGATCGAAAGCGATCTTGCCCACGTGTGGACGAGCCACGGCGACGCGCTCGTGGCCAACGGAGAGCGTGCCGCGGCGGACGACGCGTACGAGTCCGCGTACCGGATGCTGTGCGAAGGCATTGCCACGCTCGGCGACGAGGGCGTGCGCCGGAATTTCCTGAACAAGGATCCCGATCATCGGCAAGCCATCGAGACATGGGTCAGGATCGCGCGCCGACGCCGTCTCGCGCCCACGCGCTGGCAACTGCACCTGACGGGCGAGACCGATCTTCGCCTGCCGTTCCAGCGCCTCGTCGATACCGGTGTGCGCCTCAACGAAATGCGCAGCACCGGCGACCTGCACGACTTCCTGATCGACGAAGCCACGGAACTGTCCGGCGCCGAACGCCTGCTGCTGGTGCTCGAACACCAAGATGGCTTGCAGCTCGTCGGGTCGCAAATGCCGCGCGGCGAGGACGCAGCGGCGCTGCTCGCCAAAGTCACGCCGCTGCTCGCGCAGGTTGGTCGCACGCGCATGACGATGCTCGCCCATGCGCCTGCTGACCGGGCAGCGTTCGAGCAGCGTTCGCAGGTCGTCGCGCCGCTGGTTGTGCAGCAAGTCCTGCTGGGCTACCTGTACGCCGACATCGACGGGCTATTCGGCCGCTTCCACGAATCCGACCGCGACCTGCTCGGCATGCTGGCGAGCCAGG
The DNA here is from genome assembly GCA_039935875.1 of Casimicrobiaceae bacterium. Taxonomy (GTDB): domain Bacteria; phylum Pseudomonadota; class Gammaproteobacteria; order Burkholderiales; family Casimicrobiaceae; genus VBCG01. Next base: position 1,072 of record JBDTJK010000052.1, on the reverse strand, counting down.
CCGCCGTGGCGCTGGCCAACGCGCAGTGGGCGCAGAGCCTCGAGCAGAAAGTCGAGCAGCGCACCGAGGAATTGAAGAACGCGAATGCCGACACCGAACAGCGTGCGGCGGAACTGGCACTGATCAACAGCATCCAGCAGGGCATGGCGGCCGAGCTCAACTTCCAGTCGATCGTCGACCTGGTCGGCGACAAGTTGCGCGAAGTGTTCCGCACCGGCGACATCGGCATTCGCTGGCAGGATACGGGTACCGGCTTCGTCCACTACCTGTACGAGTACGAACATGGCAAGCGCCTGACGCTCGAGCCGCATGCGGTGTCGGCGACAGGTCCATGGATGAAGATGGTGGAAAGTCGCCAGCCGTTCGTCGTCGACACGCTCACGGAAATGAGCAAGTCGTTTCCGAGTCCCATCCCCGGCACCGATCAAGGCAAGTCGATGGTGATGGTCCCCATCCTCGCCGGCGACCGGGTGCTCGGCACGATCCTGCTCGAGAACTACGAGCGTGAATATGCGTTTGGCGAATCGGAAGTGCGGCTGTTGAGCACCGTTGCGTCGAGCATGGGTGTCGCGTTGCAGAATGCGCGCCTGTTCGACGAAACACAGCGGCTGCTCAAACAGACCGAGCAGCGCAATGCCGAACTTGCTGTGATCAACAGCATCCAGCAGGGCGTCGCATCGGAACTGGACTTTCGCGCGATCATCGACCTCGTCGGTGACAAGCTGCGCGCCGTGCTGAAGACGGACGAGATCGGCATCCGCTGGTACGAGCATGACAGCCGGACGGTTCATCATCTGTACGAAATCGAACATGGCAAACGGCTGGCGTTTGCACCAGTGACATATGATGCCGAACGCTGGAGCCGGGTTGTCGAACGTCGCGAGCCGCGCGTGACGAACACCGCGGCGGAGTCGTCCAGAATCGGCGCGATGCCGGGTACCGACACCAGCAAGTCGAATGTAATCGTGCCGATCATCGCCAACGATCGCGTGCTCGGCAGCATCATCATCGAAGACTTCGAGCGCGAATACGCATTCGGCGAGCCCGAAGTGCGCCTCGTCAGCACCGTCGC
>JBDTJK010000051.1:0-2916 GCA_039935875.1 Casimicrobiaceae bacterium | reverse complement strand
GAACAAATCCCGCAAGCGGTTGTTCGCTGGATCACCGGTGACTTCCTCGGAGCACTTGCGAGCTGCAAAGCGAAGCGGAACCGGGTGTGAGGAAGCCGGTTCGTGCGGTTCCTTGCGAGCCCCGGTCGACAACGGATGTTCTGCACATCGGATCAGCGCCGGCTTCGTTGGCGCGGCGTCCGTAAGGAGCCCACCATCATCGGCGCTGCGCAATGTCTTGCGGTCGACGTCGCTCGCGTGCACGTCGACTGCCGCACCGTTGACTTCAGCCATCTTGCTGGATCCGTTCATCACACGCGCGGCTCGCCCTGCGCGTTGACGAGGATGGTCGCGCCCGGCGGACTCGTCGTCTGCACATGATGCTCGTAGCCGCCGTAGTCGAAGGTCACATCCCAGTAGTCGAGTCGCGGGGCGGCCGGGACCCCCGTGCAGCGTTGCACGTCCTGCGTCACGACAGTGCCCGGCCCGGCGCCTACGTTGGCACCCACGACGGCGCCGGTGGCGACGCCGAGGCCGGTCGCAACGTCCTGTCCACGACCGCTGCCGATCTGGTGGCCCAGAATACCGCCCACCACGCCACCCACGATCGCGCCCGGAACGTTGACCCCAGGGGAACCGGTGTCGACCACTTGGCGTTCGACCCAGCAACGTTGCTGTAACGAGCCCACAACCGCGCGGACCGACGTCACCGGTGCGTTATACAGCGCCTCGCCCTGACGCCTGCGATAATCGTACGCAGCCGGCGCATAGCTCCCAGGCGCAACGGCCAGGCGCTGCGCATCGTCGGCGCGGCGTTGCGCGTCCATCGCTTGCGACTGCGCAGCCGCAGCTTGCTGCTGGCTCATGTCGGCACGCATGCGAGCATCGGTGGCGCTGCGTTGCGCTGCCATGGCGGCCTCCTCGCTGCGCACTCTCGCCATGCCCTGCGCAGCCACGGCACGCTGGTTCGCCTGCATGGCGAGCTGGTGGACATCGTTGTAAAAGCCGCCCTTGGCCGCAAGGTCGTCGGCCTGGTGAAGCGTGGCGGCCGCCTGGTCGAACTCCGCAGGGGCGTAGGTGGCTACTTGCGGATTGCGTCGCGCCGCGTCTACAGCCATGTGCGCGTCGTCGAGCGCAGGATCGTGGGTCGGGTAGGTTGCGCAGCCCGAAGCCGCAAGGATTGCCAACGTGATGCCGAACGTTGCAGAATTTCTGAACACAATAGCCTCCAAGCTCCGGTTTGTGAGGAAGCGGCGCAACGAAGACCCGGAGCGCCGTGCCCCATTCGTGATTCAGAGGCTAGTTGAAATGTGGATTTAAGAAAGTCGGGGTGCGTCCGATAATTGTGTCCCATGGTTGCTGACACCGACGCAATTAATGAGACTGGTGGCGAGAACGTCGAGCCTACATATAATTGCACCGCGCGCTGCAACAAACCGGACCTCCGCCGTGCCACCGCCGGCCGCTCCCTCTGGCCGACTGCCGTCCTCGGGCCGAGCTACGTTCAAAGCCATCCGACAAGGTCTGTCAGGTCGAATCCCGGCAACGACAGATCAGCGACGCGGAACTGCTGGCGATCGTGGCGGAGGTGGGCCTCGGTTCGAGTACTAAGTACTGGGTCCTCGGTACGACGGATCCTCACATTCCTCACGATCCTGTCCGGGATGACGACCTCCGCATCCGGTACCGAGTGCTCGGGACATACCAGGTTACAAAGACTTGGCAACCGGCGCGTTGGCTATGGCGTTAACAGACCTGTATCCCCTTCGGAGGCAGGTCATGAAGCCCACGCTCGTTCTTGTGCTGTTCGCGGCAACTCTCGGCGGTTGCGCGGTTGTCCCGGTCGGATATCCCCTCGGATATCGCGCCCGCGTGGTGGTGCCGGCAGCTGTGGTCGTAGTACCGCGGCATTACTACCGGTACTGAGTCAGTAGTGTCCCAACGTTATTCGAAGAGGATCAATTGGTTATCGGAAGTGCGCTCGATGTCATCGACCAAGGTTTGCGCAAGTAGTTGATCCAGTGGAATTCGTTCAAACATGGTGAGACTCAAGATCTGTAGGATTTCGTAGAGGCTGGCGCACAGATGCAGACGCTTCTTGACGATGGCGACCAGAACGTAAACCGACACGGCGATCCAGAGCTGCGACTTGACCGCGTTCTCCGAGGTACCGAAGAAGGCTTTGATTCGCAGATGCTGTTTGATCCATTTGAAAAACAGTTCGACCTGCCAGCGGCACCGATAGAGTTCGGTGATGGTGAACGCTGGCAAGGCGAAGTTGTTGGTCAAGAAGATCAGTGTTTTGGCGGTCTCGGGGTCCTTGAAGCGAATGCGACGCAGCGGTGCCTCGAAGCCCTTGTGCGAATAGAAACCGGTCAGCATGACGGTCTGGTCGCAGATCAGACCGGTGGCGCGGTCGACGGGATGCGAGTAGCGCCGTTGAACCTTGAGATTCGACTTGCCGCGAGTTACGAAAAAGCTGCCGGCCTCGTAGAAGCGGTAGAGGCGCTCGAAGTCGAGGAAGCCCCGGTCCATGATGTAGAACGCGCCGGGCTCGGGCAACAGCCGATCGAGGATGTTGACCTCGTGCATCTTGCCGTCGCTGATATGGATGAAGGTCGGGATATTGCCGCGCAGATCGAGCAGCGTGTGCAGCTTGACCGCGGCCTTGGTCGAGCGGAATGGTGCCCATGGAAACACCGACAGGCAGAGGTCGATAGTCGTCGTATCCAGGGCGTAAACCGACTCCTTCAAATCGACCCCAAAGGGCTCGTCGACATACAGCGGCCGCGCGATGCCGATCAGGCTCTGCGCGAAATCGGCGTAGATGCGCCAGTCGCGTACGGCGTTGACATTGGCCAGTGTATTGCGCGCCACCGTCGACCGAATTCCGAGGTGATAGAGCTTGGATCGCTGCGCCCGCAAACAGGCTTCGAT
>JBDTJK010000050.1:0-8538 GCA_039935875.1 Casimicrobiaceae bacterium | reverse complement strand
ACCGGGCGCGCTACACGACAGTGATCTCGCATCGCTCCGGGGAGACCGAGGACAGCATGATCGCCGACATCGCGGTCGGCACCAATGCCGGCCAGATAAAGACCGGTTCGCTGTCGCGTTCCGATCGTGTAGCCAAGTACAACCAGTTGCTGCGCATCGAGGAAGACCTGGGCGACGCTGCCAGCTACCCAGGCCGCGACGCGTTTTTCAATCTGGCTTAACGTCCTTGCGCTGGCTCGCCGCCCTTCTGCTGCTGGTGATCATCGCTTTGCAGTATCCGTTGTGGGTCGGCAAGGGAGGCTGGCGCTCGGTGCGCGAGCTCGATCGGCAGGTGGCCGCGCAACGCGACGCAAACGCAAAGCTCAAGCTGCGCAACGACACGCTCGACGCCGACGTGCGCGACCTGAAGACGGGCTCGGAGGCCATCGAGGAACGCGCGCGTTCGGAACTCGGCATGGTCAAGCATGACGAGGTGCTGTTCCAGGTGCAACCAGGCGTGCCGGCAAAGAAGTGAACTGGATTCTCATCATTGCCGCGCAAGCGGGAACCCAGTGTCATCTGCTTCCATTCCATCCAACGCACGCCGGCTGCGTCGCCGTTTGCGCGAGAATGATGGGCCATGAAAACGTCGCCGGGTCCCCGCTTCGGCGGGAATGACAGTCATGACCCGCGTCACCTCATCCGACAATCCTCGGCTCAAGGAAGCGGCGCGCCTGATTTCGTCGTCGCGCGATCGCCGCAAGAGCGGGCGCTGCGTGCTCGAGGGGGCGCACGCGATCGACGCCTATTGCCAGCGGATCGGCGCACCTGAGACGCTGGTCGTCGCCGACGACGCGCAGCACGATGCAGCAATCATGCAACTGGTGAGCCGCGTGCCACCGTCGCGCGTGCTTGTCGTCGCGCGCGACTTGCTGGCAATGCTGACGGCACTGCCGGCCGACGTTGGTGCCATCGCAGTCATTGACACGCCGGTCGCGCACGCCCATCCGCCGGCCGACTTCTGCCTGTTGCTGGAGAACGTGCAGGATCCAGGCAACGCAGGTTCGATCCTGCGCTCGGCGGCCGCGGCGGGTGTGACCCAGGTGTACATGTCGCGCGATTGCGTATTCGCGTGGTCGCCGAAAGTGCTGCGCACGGCGCAGGGCGCGCACTTTCACCTGGCGATCTACGAGAATGTCGACTTGCTGGCGTGGTCCCGCGAGTATCGCGAGTCGGGTGGCAAAGTTGCGGCGAGCGTGGTGAACGGCGGCGCTTCACTGTTCACCACGGCGTTGCCGCGGCGGATCGCATGGGTGGTCGGCAACGAGGGCGCCGGCGTAACGCCCGCGCTGGTCACCCACAGCGACATTCTGGTCACGATCCCGATGCCCGGCGGTACCGAATCACTGAACGCCGCAGTGGCCACGGCGATCTGCCTGTTCGAATGCGTGCGCAGGCGTGGCGTTACTGGCTGACCCCGACGAACCGGCTCGTCTCGACGCAACTGTCTCCAGCCACGGTTTTCCAGCGACCTTCGATGCCATTATTGGCAGTGCGTCGTATGTCGTATACGTGCAGTGATGTAAATGTAACGCCACCGCAGGAATACTTTGCAATCGGAATGTCGAGAACCTTGCCGGATTGTGTCGCCGCGCCCGAGATGGTGCATAGCGTTTCGAAGGGCGACACGGTGTCGCGAAGCTCGAAGGTCACCGTACCCGGCGACGCCGTCTGCGAAACCAGAATCTGCGCCGACACGTAGTCGGTCGAGGCATTTGCATCACTGTTGCAGTCTGCGGATAGTCCTTGCACAACGGTGCCGAGATAATTGCCCGCGAGCGCAATCGAGTCCAGCGTAAGGCGCTCGATTGGGGCCAGGATAGTGATGCCGTTGATCGAGTAGGTCAGCAGCGCATGGCTGGGATCGCTCGCGATGAAATCCATGGTTCCCACCGCGGCCGCATGGAACAAGGTGGGATCGTATGGCGTATGACCGTAATAATCCCCCGACACCGTGTACAGCGCACCGCTGTAGTGCCCATCGGTGACCTTGTAAACCGTTCCACCGAACCAGACCGGATTGTGGCCGCTATCGTAGTGAAAAATCTCGACGTAGATCAGGTTCGCGCCTTGTGTCAGTGCTACGCCCCATCCGCCTTGCGTGGTGCCGCCAGACCAGTGATCGGTGTAATCGGTATCCGCCTGCGCAGGTGTGCAGGCAAGCGCGACCATGGCGAGCGCGATCGCGCATAGCGTGCGGCGTACGGATTGCGGGACAGTTGGCATGGCGAGCGCTCCGGTGCGTGTGCGTGAGTAGCAATTCTAGTGCGGTACAGCGTCAATAGGTGTGGCGCTCGAGCTTCGCGCGATGCAGGATCGTCGTCGAGATCTCCTCGATTGATTTGGACGTGGTGTCGAGCGTCGGGATCTTGTGGTGCTGCATGAGGTTCTCGGCCTCGCGCACTTCGTAGCGGCAGGTCTCCATCGACGCGTACGAGCTGCCGGGCCGGCGCTCTTCGCGAATCTCGCGCAACCGTTCCGGCTGGATCGTCAGCCCGAACAGCAGGTCGCGAAACGGCATCACCGACTTCGGCAGCTTGCGATCCGCGAAATCATCGGGCGTCAGCGGAAAGTTGGCAGCGCGCACGCCGAACTGCAACGCCAGGTACAGCGAGGTCGGCGTCTTGCCGCATCGCGACACGCCCATCAGGATGACCTGTGCCTTGCCAAGCTCACGGGTGGCCGCGCCGTCGTCATGGGTCTGCGTGAAATTGATTGCCTCCATGCGCACGAAATAGTCGTGCAGGTTGGCGAGCCCATGCGAGCGTCCGGCCGCGTGCACGCTGGCGACCCCCAGCTCCTTTTCGAGCGGCGTGAGGAACATCTTGAACAGATCCAGCGTCAGCGCGTTGGCATCGCGATGGATCATCGCGCTCATGGTTGCGTCGACCACCGAGCTGAACACGATCGGCCGGCGTCCCTCGCGCTCGGCGGTTTCGTTGACTTCGCGCAATGCATCAGCGACGCGTTCGACGGAATCCACGAACGGAATCGTGATCCGCCGGAACTGGAATTGCTCGAATTGCGTCAGCAGGCTGTTGCCCAACACTTCGGCGGTGATGCCGGTGCGATCGGACAGGAAAAAAACGGTGCGGCGTCCGGGATCCGGACTCACCAATCGCTCCACACCGGCGTGACGCCTTCGGGAAGGCGCGGTGCCTGGCCGAGGTCGAACAGACTCTCTCCGGGCGCGTGAAAATCGGACCCCACCGAAGCCTTCAGGTTGAACAGTCGCGCCATCGTCGAATATTGGACGGACTGCTCCGGTGAGTGGGCCGACGAAATCACTTCAAGCCCTTCGCCGCCGGTCTCTCGAAACTCGGTCAGCAAATCGCGCATCTGATCCGCGCTGACGCGATAGCGCCCGGGATGGGCGAGGACGGCTGTGCCCCCCGCGTTCCGAATCCACGCGATCGCATCGGGCAGCGACGGCCACGCGTGTTCGACAAATCCCGGCTTGCCGCGCACCAGGAACCGCTTGAAGCAGGAGTGCATGTCGGAAACGATGCCGTGTTCGACGAGGAAACGCGCGAAATGCGCGCGAGAAATCAGCTGCTCGTTGCCAGCGAACTGGCGTGCACCCTCATAGGCGCCTTCGATGCCGGCTTCGGCAAGCGATTGGCCGATGCGTCGCGCACGCGAGTCGCGTCCTGCCCGAATACCATGCAGGCCTTCTGCAAGTGCTCTCTGGCTGCTGTCGACGCCGAGACCCAGCACATGGATGGTTTCCTCGAGATAGGAGACCGATACTTCCACGCCATCGACGAACTTGATGCCGACCTCGTCCGCCGTGGCTCGCGCTTCCGCATTGCCCGAGACTTCGTCGTGATCGGTGAGGGCCAGCACATCAACGCCATTCCTTGCGGCGCGGCGAACCACGTCTGCCGGCGACAGCACGCCGTCGGACCATGTTGAATGGCAGTGGAGATCGTAGCTTTTCATAGGTCAGTGTCGTCCAAGTACCTGATTTTAACAGGCGGACGGGTACAAATCAGGTAATTGCGCGTAATGTGCAGTCAACGTCGCCGCAAACGTCCCGCCACGGTCGTGGGCCGGTGGCGCCTGATGGATGGGCCGTCCGTCGGCAGCTCTTGCGAGAATGCCGGAAAAGGACAAAAATATGCCATTGGGATAGAAGTCGCCAGCTGGCTGCTCAAATCGTCGTCAATCGGGGCCTCTGTGAAACTGCTCGAACGTGTCCTCAATCCGCGCGAAATACGCCGGCGCCTGGGGCTAAACCAAGAACAATTCTGGACCCAGATCGGCGTCACGCAAAGCGGCGGCTCGCGCTACGAAAGTGGGCGCGAGATGCCGAAGCCGGTGCGCGAACTGTTGCGCCTGGTGCACGTGGAACAGGTCGATCTGTCGCAGATCAAGCGCTCGGATTTCGAGATCATTGCATATCTGCGCGAATCGCATCCCGACCTGTATCGCAGCCTGCGTCGCGCGGTGAAAAGCCGCCATCGCCAACCCGATGGCAGCGAGGACCCAAAGGCTGCTGCTCCCATCGAAATGCCCGAGCTTGACGATCTCGCGCCGCCCTCGGGCTACGGACCGTCGAACGACTGAGTACGGCACTGCCTCGAGAAGATTCCCGCCTGGGCGGGATTTTTTTTGGGCAACAGCGAGGGCACAAATGGCGCTGGCGAGACGCTGCAGCCATCGCGAGAGTGCGCGTCGAAGCGCGCTGGGCGAGCCCTGCGTCCCGGCGTGTGTGCCGGTTGTTTGACATCCGCATCGGTTGCCGCGCGCTTCGCAGGTAAAATCACTGCCTGCCGGTGCATCGCATCGAACGCTGGCATTGCGGCACAACCCCGATTCAACGGAGTCGCTCGTCATGGAACAGACGGCATCAGTCATTGCGCTCGACCGGTTGCGAATGACCGACGTGGATTCAGTCGGCGGCAAGAACGCATCGCTGGGCGAGATGATCGGCCAGTTGACCGGCGCCGGTGTGCGCGTTCCCGGTGGTTTCGCGACCACGGCCAACGCGTACCGCGAGTTCCTCAAGTATGAGGGTCTCGATGCGAGGATTGCGGAAAGGCTTGCAGCGTTCGATGTCGACGACGTCGGCGAACTCGCACGCGCGGGGCGCGAAATTCGCCAGTGGCTGGTCGACGCGCCCTTGCCACCGTCGCTCGCCAGCCAGATCAAAAGCGCGTACGCCGCGCTGGAAAAGGCGTCGCCGGACGCTACGTTTGCAGTGCGGTCATCCGCCACTGCTGAAGACATGCCCGACGCGTCCTTCGCGGGTCAGCAGGAAACATTTCTTAATATCAGTGGATTACAGAATATACTTAAAGCGATAAAGCAAGTATTCGCATCGCTGTACAACGACCGCGCCATTGCGTATCGCGTGCACCAGGGCTACGCGGATACAAACATCGCGCTGTCCGCCGGGGTGCAGCGGATGGTGCGCAGCGACAAGGGTGCGGCTGGCGTGATGTTCACACTGGATACCGAGTCCGGATTCGACAAGGTCGTGTTCATCACCTCCGCATACGGCCTCGGAGAAATGGTCGTGCAGGGCTCGGTGAATCCCGACGAGTTCTATGTGTGGAAGCACAATCTCGAGCGCGGGCTGCCGGCGATCCTGCGCAAGACCGTCGGCAGCAAGGCGCTGCGCATGGTGTTTGGCGACGACACGTCGACCGCGGGCTCCACGCGCATCGAGGAAGTCCCCGTGGACGAGCGCCAGCTTTTTTCGCTGACCGATGCAGAGATCGAGGAACTCGCGGCAGTCGCCGTGAAGATCGAGAAGCATTACAAGCGCCCGATGGACATCGAGTGGGGCCGCGACGGCGAGGACGGCAAGCTCTACATCCTGCAGGCGCGGCCGGAAACGGTGCGCTCGCGCGATGCCGGCAATACGCTGCGGCGCTATCGCCTGAAGCAGACGTCGGCAATCCTCGCGACCGGTCGCGCGATCGGTCAGAAGATTGGACAGGGAACGGTGCGCCTGGTCGCATCCGCGTCCGAGATGGAGCGCGTGAAAGCCGGCGACGTGCTGGTGACCGACATGACCGATCCCGACTGGGAGCCGGTGATGAAGCGCGCTGGTGCGATCGTCACCAATCGCGGCGGGCGCACCTGCCACGCGGCGATCATTGCGCGCGAGCTCGGCATTCCGGCCGTGGTCGGCTGCGGCGACGCCACCGAGGTGCTGAAGGAAGGCGACGAGGTGACGGTATCGTGCGCCGACGGCGACACCGGCAACGTCTACGCCGGCCTGCTGACGATCGACATCGACGACGTGGCGCTGGACAGGATGCCCAAGGCGCCGACCAAGATCATGATGAACGTCGGCAATCCCGAGCTGGCGTTCGCGTTCCAGCGCCTGCCGAACGATGGCGTCGGGCTTGCGCGACTCGAGTTCATCATCAACAAGAACGTGGGCGTGCATCCCAAGGCGCTGATCGAGCTGGATCGCCAGGGCGCCGACCTGCGCCGCGAAATCGCTCCGCGCATCGCCGCGTATCCGAGCCCCACCGAGTATTACGTCGCCAAGATAACCGAAGGCGTTGCCACGATCGCCGCCGCGTTCTGGCCGAAAAAAGTGATCGTGCGGCTGTCCGACTTCAAGTCCAACGAGTACACCAACCTGATCGGCGGCCCTGTGTTCGAGCCCGACGAGGAGAATCCGATGCTCGGGTTCCGCGGCGCATCGCGTTACCTGTCGCCAGATTTCTATGATTGCTTCGCGCTCGAGTGCCAGGCGATGAAGCGCGTGCGCGACGACATGCAGCTGACCAATGTCGAGTTGATGGTGCCGTTCGTACGCACGCTGTCGGAAGCCGCGCAGGTCGTCGCGCTGCTCGCGAAAAATGGGCTCGCGCGTGGCGAGAATGGCCTGCGCGTGATCATGATGTGCGAGTTGCCGTCGAACGCCGTGCTGGCGGACCGCTTTCTCGAGCACTTCGACGGTTTCTCAATCGGCTCCAACGACATGACGCAGCTCACGCTCGGCGTCGACCGGGACTCGGGGGGCGCGATCGCCGCGACGTTCGATGAGCGTGACGACGCGGTGAAGGCGATGCTGGCCATGGCGATTGCCGCGTGCAACCGCAAAGGTGCGTACTGCGGCATTTGCGGGCAGGGTCCGTCGGATTATCCCGACCTGGCGCAGTGGCTGGTCGAGCAGCGCATCGAGAGCATGTCGCTCAATCCCGATACTGTCGTCGAGACTTGGCTCGCACTGGCGAAAGCGTCCTCCGCGACGAAATAGCGTCGACGCTGCCATCGCGGACCCGGCGCGAGAGGGCGGCCCGGATCCGCGTCATCCATCCGGCCAATGGTGTCGACGCGTTCGGCGTGGCGCAATGGACGCATGCGGGATCCTCCACCACTGCGCGTCGATCTCACGCGCTCGGCGTTGCGCTTATATTTCATCGGCATCGCGTGCGCGGTGACGCTGGCCGTCGTCTGGAGCGTCCCCCTCGCAGCCGGTTTGCGCGCGTGGCTCTCGTTGCTGGTCGTAGCGGTGAGCGCGCGCGCGTGGGGCGCCAAAACGCCGGCGGCGCTTGTCCTGCGCCTGGATGGCACGCTGGCCATCCTCGGGCATGACGGCTCATCGATCGAAACGGTGATCGGCAACGGCGGCTATCTGTCGTCGGTGTTTACGTCCATCGTGTGCGTGCCACTCGGGTGCCGGCGTCAACGCGTGATCGCCATCCTTCCCGACATGCTGGCGCCGGAAGACTTCCGCCGGCTGCGCGTGCGGATGCGCTATACGCGCAGCGGCGACGACGACGGCGTGCCGGCCAGCCACGCGCGCGCGTCGACCAGCGCTCCGCTGTCCGCTTTGGACTGACGTCCGATCAGGTCGAGGTACAAGGGCACCAGGCGCTCGGGTTCGGGCAGCGCCATCCGGTTTTCGGCGGGATGCGATTGCCCGCGCAACGGCGAACGTATCGGTCCGGGTATCACCGCGTTGACGCGCAGCGACGGTCGGTTTTCCCACTCGTCGGCAAGCTCACGCGACAATGCGGCGACACCAGCCTTGGTAACCGCATAGCCACCCCAGTACGCGCGCGGCTCGATGCCGCGATCGTCGAGCGTGAAGATCACGCTGGCATCCGCTGCGCGCGCCAGCAACGGCATCAGCGCGCGGGTGAGGCCCATCGGTGCGGCGACGTTGACGTGCAGCAGGCTGACCCAGTTGTCGAACGACTGATGCTCGAGCGGACCAAGCGATCCGAGCATCGCCGCCGTGTGCACGATCGCATCCAGCCGCCGGAATTGCCCTTCGAGTGCATTGGCGACATTGGCAAAGTCGTCTGCGCCGGCCTTGGCGAAATCCAGTGGCAGGATCACCGGTTCGGGATGGCCTGCACCGATTATTTCGTCGTAGAGCGCCTCCAGCTTGCGCACCACGCGCGCATGCAGCACGACGGTGGCGCCTTCGGCGGCGCAGGCGCGAGCGATCGGCGCGCCGAGTCCGCCGGTTGCACCGGTGACGAGTACGACCCGGCCATCGAGCATTTTTGTCGTTTGTTTGTC
>JBDTJK010000049.1:0-8468 GCA_039935875.1 Casimicrobiaceae bacterium | reverse complement strand
ACCTTAGCGCATAAATGAGGGCGCGGCGGCGAAGCGCAAGAGGCGCTTTGCGGGCCGCTCGTGCGATGGTGGCCTGATGCCATTCATTCATCCGACCTGGCGCAGATCACGATGCCCGACGCACCCGCACTGACGTTCGAAAGCGCACTGGCCGAACTCGAGGCTATCGTCGAGCGGATGGAGGGTGGCGAACTGCCGCTCAAGGAGTCGCTGTCGGCTTACAAGCGCGGCGCGGAACTGCTGCAGTTCTGCCAGGTGGCGCTGCGCGATGCGCAGCAGGAAGTCGTCGTACTCGAAAAAGGCGTGCTGAAGGCATTCGATGCAGAAACCGAATGACCGCTGACGCCGACTTCGACGCATGGTCGTCTGCGCGGCAGCAGCGCATCGAACGTGTGCTGGCGGAAGCGTTGACTGCGCAGGCGCGCGGTGCCGAGGCGCTGGCACACGCGATGCGCTACGCGACGCTGGGGGGCGGCAAGCGCGTGCGAGCGCTGCTCGCTTATGCCGCCGGCGAATTCGCAGGGGCGGAGGCCGCCGATGTCGATGCAGCCGCGGCGGCGGTCGAGCTGATCCATGCCTATTCGCTGGTGCATGACGACCTGCCGTGCATGGACAACGATGCGATGCGCCGCGGCCGGCCGTCGTGCCACGTCGCGTTCGGCGAGGCGATTGCGCTGCTGGCTGGCGACGCGCTGCAGGCTCTCGCATTCGCGCAGCTCGCGAAGATGAGCGGCGATGCCGCTCGCGGTTGCGCGATTCTGGCTGAGGCCTCGGGTGTGCTCGGCATGGCCGCCGGACAGGCGATCGACCTCGCCGTCACCGGCGAGGTGCTGGCGATGGATTCCCTCGAGGCCATGCATCGGCTGAAGACCGGCGCACTGATCCGTGCGGCCGTGAGGCTCGGCGCCCTGGCGGGCGAGACCGATGGCGACGCGGCCATCGCGCTGGATAGATACGCGGCCGCCAGCGGACTTGCATTCCAGGTGGTCGACGACATCCTGGATGTCGAAGGCTCGCTGGCTTCATTGGGCAAGACGGCGGGCAAGGATGCCGAACAAGGCAAGCCGACGTATGTGGCGACGATGGGCGTCGACGCGGCGCGCCAGCACGCGGCGCATCTGCGCGCCGACGCGCATGCGGCGCTGGCACCGTTCGGCGCGCGCGGGCGCCACCTCGCGGATATCGCGGACTGGATCGCGCTGCGCAGCAACTGAGCGCCTTGCTGCCGCGGGCGGCACAGCAAGGCCGCTGCGCGCTTACATGGTAGGCTCGAATCAACCGATGAACATACGATGAACAAGCCCCAACAACCCGACGACATGCTGCTGCCGATCGCCGACGTGCAGTCGCGCCGTGACGAGCGCGACATCGCGATCCAGCAGGTCGGCATCCGTGGCTTGCGCTATCCGCTGGTGTTCGCCGATCGCGACGGCGTCGGTCGCCCGACCGTCGCCACCTGCAACGTCTATGTTGCATTGCCGGCCACGCAGAAGGGCACGCACATGTCGCGCCTGGTTGCGCTGCTCGAGGAGCATGCGGCGGCATCCGCCGAGGCATTGAGCGTCGCCAATTTCCGCGCGCTGCTGGATGATCTCGTGACGCGCCTCGACGCGCCGGCGGGACGCGTCGAGTTCGCATTTCCGTTCTTCGTGCGCAAGACCGCACCGGTCTCTGGCGTCGCCAGCCTGCTCGATTACGAAGTGAAGATCAGTGGCGAACTGGACGCGGGGCGTTACACGCAGACGCTCGAGGTGGTGGCGCCGGTGACGTCGCTGTGTCCGTGCTCGAAGGAAATATCGGCGTATGGCGCGCATAGCCAGCGCTCGGCCATCCGCATCATTGCGCGCCCCAGCGCGCCGGTGTTCGTCACTGACCTGTTGCGGATCGCGGAGGAAGAAGCCTCGGCAGAACTCTATGGAATACTGAAGCGTGCCGACGAGAAATACGTGACCGAGCGCGCGTACGACAATCCGCGTTTCGTCGAGGACCTGGTGCGCGGCGTCGCGGCGAGGCTCGCGGCCGACGCCAGGATCGGCGCATTCGCCGTCGAAGCCGAGAACTTCGAGTCGATCCACAACCACTCGGCCTTCGCGCGAATCGCGCGCGGACTCTGAAGCAACGGGCATTGCCGGCGCATGGTCTGGCGGCATCCGTCGCCGCCTGCCGCCGGTCATCGGTGCCTGCCGCAACCCGTCGATCGCGTCGCCGCGGCGGCCACGTCCACTGCCTAGAATGACGCGATGCCTGCCGACGCCTTGAAATCCCGCTACGACGCGTTCGCCGACCGCCTGCTGGCGTCGCTGACCGAACTCGAGCGTCGCGACGTGCAGTCGTTCGACCGCTGGTTCTTCAGCGAGGGGTGGCGCTGGCTGGCAGGGCTGGTGACCACCACGACCGTGCTCGCCTGGCTCGGCGCCCAGCTGCCGTGGAACATGTCGTTCGCCGAGGCGTCGGTGCTGTTCAATGCCGTCGTGCTGCTGCTGGTGTGGTCGGGGATTTCGGCGTGGTTCGGGTTCCGCCGGCTGAAGGGCCGCATATTCCGCCGCGTCATCGTCGACCCTGTGGTGTTCCTGGTCCTCGGCACGCTGGCGGGCGCGATCATCGCCGGCGTCGTCAACGGCGAGAATCCGCTCGACCTGCTCAACGATTACACGCGACTGCGCCATGGCATCACCGCCGGGCTGGTGTTCAGCTTCCTGTACGCGCTGCTGGTGGCGCTGATCTCGCAGTTGCGCAACCGCGAATACGCGGCGTTGACCGCACACCTCGAAGCCGAGGCGCGGCAGAGCGACCTGTCGAGGCAGCTCGCGGAATCGCGGCTCAAGCTGCTGCAACTGCAGATCGAGCCGCATTTCCTGTTCAACACTCTCGGCAGCGCGCAGCAGCTCGCGGAAAAAGGCGCGCCGCAGGCCGCCCGCCTGATCGCGGACCTGATCCGCTTCCTGCGCGCGGCCACGCCGGCGTTGCGCAACGAAACCAATACGCTGGGCGAGGACGCGGCGCTGGCCGAGGCGTACCTGTCGATCATGCGCACGCGCCTTACGCGCAGACTCGACTATGTGATCGACATCCCGCCGTCGCTGGCCGACGTGGCGTTGCCGCCTGGCATGCTGATCACGCTGGTCGAGAACGCGATCAAGCACGGGATCGAGCCATCGCCCGCAGGTGGGCGCATCGACATTTCGGCGCAGGCAAAGGGCGCCGCGCTGGCGGTGCGCGTGGCGGACACCGGCGCAGGCCTCGGCAGCACCGCAGCGCATCCCGGGCAAGGGATCGGCCTCGCCAACATCCGCGAGCGATTGCAGCTTCTTTACGGGGATGCCGCTGCGCTCGAGCTTGCCGAAAATTCCCCGCGCGGGTTCATTGCCTGCATCACGGTCCCGCGTTGCGAAGCGCGAGCCCCCAGCGCCACCGATTCCGATAACCGGACGCAGCGTGACGTGAGAAGCGCGAGATGACGAATGCCACCGTGATGATCGCCGAGGACGAGCCGCTGATGCGCGAGCGCCTCAAGGAAAAGCTCGCAGAGCTGTGGCCCGATTGCACGATCGTCGCCGAGGCTGCCGACGGCGACGAGGCGCTCGCGCTGTTCGACATCCACGCGCCCAACGTCGCGTTCCTCGACGTACGGATGCCCGGTCGCAGTGGCCTCGACGTTGCCGCGTCGATCGGTGCGGATTGTCACGTGGTGTTCATCACCGCCTACGACCAGTATGCGATAGGCGCGTTCGCGGCGGGCGCCGTGGATTACCTGCTGAAGCCGGTCGAGTCCGACCGCCTGGCACAGACGATCGAGCGGGTGCAGCGCAAGCTCGCATTGCCGCCAGCGGACCTCACCACGTTGCTGGCGCAATTGCACGCGAACGCGGGCACGCAGCCTTCGATGCGCCTGAAATGGATCAAGGCCGCGGTCGGCAAGCAGATCAAGCTGATCGCGATCGACGACGTCGTGTTCTTCCAGTCCGACACCAAATACACGCGCGTCGTGCTGGCGCAGTCCGAGGCGCTGATCCGCACGCCGCTCAAGGAACTGCTGGCCGAGCTCGATCCCGACCAGTTCTGGCAGGTGCATCGCAGCACCGTCGTCAACCTGCAGGCGGTGGCCGGCGTGTTGCGCGAGGACGCCGAGCGCCAGTTCGTGGTGTTGAAGGCGCGTCCCGACAAGCTCGCGATCTCCCGCCAGTTCATTCATCTGTTCAAGCAGATGTAGGCGCCGCCCGCACCGCGGTCCCGTACGCTCGCGACTGCTAAGATTCGCGTATCGCAACGACTTGCGGCGGCGCGCGAGCGCGCATGCCGCGACGCATGCCTCCGATCGCCGTCCTGCGCTTTTCGCCCACTGAAGGCCCTGCATATTTTGCGCAGTGGCTCGATCGGCAGCAGCTTGCGTGGGAACTGGTCGCGCTCGACGCCGGTGCGCCGCTGCCTTCCGATCCGCGTGCATATGGCGGCATCGCGATGATGGGCGGCCCGATGAGCGTCAACGATGCGCTGCCGTGGATCGAACCCGTGTGCGCGCTGCTGCGCGACGCCGTCGATGCGCGCATTCCGGTGATCGGCCATTGCCTCGGCGGCCAGTTGCTGGCGCGCGCCCTGGGCGCCAAGGTCACGCGCACGGCGCAGCCGGAGATCGGCTGGATCGACGTGCAGGTAGACGCAGACGGACCGGCGCGCGAATGGTTCGGCGCACGGGCCGCGTTCACCGCATTCCAGTGGCACTACGATGCGTTCGCGCTGCCGCCCGGCGCGTCGCGGGTGCTGTCGAACGCGTACAACCAGAACCAGGCGTACACGCTCGACGATCGGCATATCGGCATGCAGTGCCATGTCGAGATGACCGCCGAGCTGGTCGACACGTGGTGCCGCGTCGCCAATGACGAGCTGCCCGCGTACTCGACGGCGGCGATGCACAGCGAAGCGTCGATTCGCGAAGGCCTCGCCGCGCGCATCGACGCGTTGCAGGCGGTTGCCTCGTCGATCTATGCGCGCTGGATCGCGGGTCTGCGTCGCTGATGGCTGCGATTCGCGAACTGCCCGACCTGCTGATCAACCAGATCGCTGCCGGCGAGGTCGTCGAGCGTCCTGCGGCCGCACTCAAGGAACTGATCGAAAACGCACTCGACGCGGGCGCTGCGCAGGTTGACGTCGACCTGGCCGGCGGCGGCATCAAGCGCATGCGCGTCGCCGACGACGGCGACGGCATCGAACGCGAGGAGCTGGGGCTCGCGGTCGCGCGTCACGCGACGTCGAAGATCGCGTTGCCATCGGACCTCGAGGCGATCGCGACGCTGGGCTTCCGCGGCGAGGCGCTCGCTTCCATCGCGGCCGTGTCGCGTTTCGCGATCGCGTCGCGGCGGCGCGGCAAGCCGCATGCGTGGCGGCTCGAGGTGGAAGGTGGCCACGCCGGGACGATCACGCCTGCGGCGTTGGCCGCGGGCACCACCGTCAGTGTCGAGGAGCTCTACTTCAACACGCCGGCGCGGCGCAAGTTCCTGCGCTCGGAAGCGACCGAATGGGCGCACAGCGGCGAAGCCTTCACGCGCGCGGCACTGGCGCGGCCGGGCGTGGGCTTCACGCTCGCGCACAACGGTCGCGTGCAGCATCGACTGCAGCCCGCAGGCGTGCGCGCGCGCGTCGATGCGCTGCTGGGTCATGCGTGGGCGGAGGGCGCAGCGCTGGTGGATGCGGACGCCGGTGCCATCGCGCTGCATGGTTTCGCCGTGCGCCCGGCCTACGCTGCCAACGGCGGCGGCCAGTACGTGTTCGTCAACGGCCGCTATGTTCGCGATCGCGTGCTCGCGCATGCGTTGCGCGACGCCTACCGCGACGTGCTGCACCACGATCGCTCTCCAAGCTACGTGTTGTGGCTGAGCCTCGATCCGCGGCACGTCGATGTCAACGTGCATCCGCAGAAGACCGAGGTACGCTTTCGCGACAGCGGCGGCGTGCACCAGTTCGTGCGCCATGCGGTCGAGCGCGCGCTGGCAGCCACTGCGGCCGACCAGCCCGCCGTGTCGGCGGCCGAAAAGCTGGGTGTTGCCGCCGCACGCACGCCGCCGCTGACGGCGTCGGGTTGGCAGCCTGCGACGCAGCAGGGCCTGACCATGGCCGAACGCGTGTCCGAACGGGTCGCCGCGGAACCATCACCGTTCTATGCGCGGCTGTTCGGTGCGCGTGACGCCGAAGCGCCAACGCTCGCGGCCGTCGACGAGCATCCGCTGGGTTTCGCACTCGCGCAGTTGCACGGCATCTATATCCTTGCGCAGAACCGTGCGGGCCTGGTGCTGATCGACATGCATGCCGCTCACGAGCGGATCGTCTACGAGGGACTGAAGGCAGCGCCGGCCGCAGCGATGGCCACGCAGCCGCTGCTGGTGCCGGCCACGTTCGTCGCCGACCCGCTCGATGTGGCGACGGTGTCCGAGCAGCGCGTGACGCTCGACCGGCTGGGATTCGACATCAGCGTCATCGGGCCGGCAACGCTCGCGGTGCGCGCGGTCCCGGCGTTGCTCAAGGATGCCGACGCGGCGACCCTTGCGCGAGCGGTGCTCCACGACGTGCGCGAATACGGCGCCAGCGAAGTGCTCACCCAGCATCGCGACGACTTGTTGTCGACGATGGCGTGCCATGCGGCAGTGCGCGCGCACCGCAACCTGACGTTGCCGGAGATGAACGCGCTGCTGCGGCAGATGGAAGCGACCGAGCGCGCGGGGCAGTGCAACCACGGGCGACCGACCTGGTTCCGGCTGTCGCTCTCGGATCTCGACCGGCTGTTCATGCGCGGACGCTGATGCGTCCGACGCTACCGCTGTTGTTGCTGATGGGTCCGACGGCCGCGGGCAAGAGCGCCGTTGCGCTGGCGCTCGCCGCGCGCATCGGTGGCGAGATCGTCAGCGTTGACTCCGCGCAGATCTACCGCGGCATGGATATCGGTACCGCCAAGCCGTCGACGGCCCAGCGCGCGCAAGTCGCGCATCACCTCATCGACATCGTCGATCCTGACGCACGCTATTCGGCGGCACGCTTTGTCGACGACGCAACACGTGCGATTGCGGGCGTGCGCGCGCGTGGTCACGTGCCGATCCTCGCCGGCGGCACGATGCTCTACTTCAAGGCGCTGCGCGAAGGTTTGTCGACGCTGCCCACCGCCGACGCCACGCTGCGCGCTGCGATCGATGCGCGTGCCGCCACGCAGGGCTGGGGCGCCGTGCATGCGCAACTTGCGGCCGTCGATCCTGTTTCTGCCGCGCGGCTCGATCCCCATGATTCGCAGCGCGTGCAGCGGGCGCTGGAGGTGTGGACGCTGACCGGCACCCCGTTGTCGGCGTTGCAAGGCAGACGCCCGGGCGTCGCCCCCGCGCTGGGGCGCATCGTCAGCATCGCGCTGTTGCCGTCCGATCGTGCGCGCCTGCATCGCGCAATTGCCGATCGCTTCGAGCGAATGCTCGCCGACGGCCTGTTGGCGGAGGTTGCGGCATTGCGTGCGCGCCACACGCTTACCAGCGACCTGCCGTCGATGCGCAGCGTCGGCTACCGTCAGGCGTGGCAGCACCTGGATGGACAGCTCGACGCCGGAGAAATGCGCATGCGCGCATTGGCGGCGACCCGCCAGCTCGCCAAGCGGCAGTTCACGTGGTTGCGTGCGACCGAGGCGACCGCGCTTGATCCGTGGGCCATGAGCGTGGATGCCCAGGTCGCGCGGATCGTCGCTGCGCTTGGCGCTGACCGGGTCTAGACGCTGCGCTGAGTTTGCGCGCTCGCGCACCCCGATGACCGCGACCGCGCAGCGCCTCGCCGGAACGCGTTGCCACCCGTGGTTCGCGAGCCGTGGAGTTCGTCGCCGGCGCGCGCAGGTACCGGACGCTGTGCAATAATTACCGGACGGACAGCGCGCATCACGGCGTGCGCCGCAACCATGCAACGCCAGACACTCTACGACAAGCTGTTCGACAGTCACGTCATTCGCAGTGAAAGCGACGGCACTTCGCTGCTCTATATCGATCGTCACCTGGTGCACGAGGTCACGAGTCCGCAGGCCTATGAAGGACTGCGGCTGGCCGGGCGCAAGCTGTGGCGGTCGCAGTCGATCGTCGCCACCGCCGACCACAACACGCCGACGAAAAACTGGGCGGAAGGCATTCGCGAGCCGATCTCGCGTTTGCAGGTCGAGACGCTGGATGCCAACATCGCCGCGACCGGCGCCAAGGCCTACTTTCCGTTCCGCGACCGGCGCCAGGGCATCGTGCATGTGATCGGGCCCGAGAACGGCGCGACGCTGCCCGGCATGACGGTGGTCTGCGGCGACTCGCACACCAGCACCCACGGCGCGTTCGCGGCGCTCGCCTTCGGCATCGGCACCTCCGAAGTCGAGCACGTGATGGCCACGCAATGCCTGCTGTCGCGCAAGTCGAAGTCGATGCTGGTGCGGGTCGACAATCGCGCGGGGCCCGGCGTCACCGCCAAGGATC
>JBDTJK010000048.1:0-8646 GCA_039935875.1 Casimicrobiaceae bacterium | reverse complement strand
TCGACGTGCACGTGGTCGCGCTGGGCACCGGCCAGGCACTGGACCTTGCCAGGCGTGGCGATGCGGACGTCGTGTTCGTGCACGATCGGCCGGCGGAGGACAAGTTTGTCGCGGATGGATTCGGCGTGGGCCGCCGCGACGTGATGTACAACGATTTCATCATCGTCGGGCCACGGTCCGATCCGGCCCATGTCGGCGGCATGCAGGACGCCGATGCCGCGATGCGCAGGATCGCCGATTCCAAATCGGCGTTCATTTCGCGCGGCGATCGCAGCGGCACCAACATGGCCGAACTGCGCCTGTGGAAAACTGCCGGCGTTGCCCCGGAAACGCTGAAGGAGTCGTGGTACCGCGACACCGGGTCGGGAATGGGCCCATCGCTGAATACCGCTGCGTCGATGAACGCCTACATCCTCGCCGATCGTGGCACTTGGCTGTCGTTCAAGAATGCGCGCGACCTCGTGATTCTCGTGCAGGGCGACAAGGTGCTGTTCAATCCGTATGGCGTGATGCTGGTCAACCCCGCCAAATTTCCCCATGTGAAGAAGGAAGACGGGCAGAAATTCATCGACTGGCTGGTGTCCTCCGACGGCCAGAGGACGATCGCCGCCTACCAGATCGACGGCAAGCAGCTGTTCTTTCCGGACGCGCACTGACGCGATCGTGATCCGCGTGCGCAGCGACCACGTGCCGTTGCAAACGCGGACGCTAGCGCGAAGCCTGGCTCGCGTGCGCGGCCAGCACGTGTGCCACGCACGCGGTCAGTTTCTTGGCGTAGGGAATGTGCAGGAATTCGTTGGGGCCGTGCGCGTTCGAATGGGGGCCCAGGACGCCAGTAATCAGGAACTGGGCCTGCGGAAACTGCGCGCCGAGCATCGCCATGAACGGGATCGTGCCGCCCTCGCCCATCGCCGCCATTGGCTTGCCATAGACCGCCTTCGAGGCCGAGTCGAGCGCTTGCGCGAGCCACGGCGCGGTCAGCGGTGCGCTCCATCCGGTTGCACCCTGGCTCGTGTCGAACGTGACGTTCGCCGCGTAAGGCGGATCCGCTTCGAGCAACGCCTTCAGCGCGCCGGTGGCGACGCCGCCATCGATCAGTGGCGGAAGCCGCAGCGACAATGCCAGTGACGTCTGCGGACGCAGCACGTTGCCTGCGTTGGCGATGGACGGCAGGCCGTCGGCACCGATCACCGACAGCGCGGGGCGCCAGGTGCGATTGAGCAGCGCCTCGCCGCCCGCGTTGACCATTGGCTGCGTAGAGCCGGCGAACGGATACTTGTCGACGACGTTGTCGCCGATGATCGCGGCAGTCGCGTGCGCCTGGTCGACGCGCTCCTGCGGGATTTGCACATGGAACTGCGGCGGCAGGATCCTGCCGGTCGACACGTCTTCGAGCCGGTCGAGCAGCCGCCGCGCGATGCGGAACGACGATGCCACGACGCCACTTGCGTCGCCTGAGTGCACGCCCTCGGTCAGCACTTCGACTTTCAGCGTTCCCGCGGCCATTCCGCGCAACGACGTGGTCATCCACAGCCGTTCGTAGTCGCCGCAGCCGGAATCGAGTCCCACGACCAGCTCGACCTCGCCCACGCGGCCGGCGAGTACGGCAAGGTAGGCAGGCAAGTCGTAGCTGCCGCTTTCCTCGCAGGTCTCGATGATGCCGATGCAGCGCGCATGCGCGACGCCCTGCGCTTCGAGCGCACCGATGGCGGACAGCGCTGCGTACACCGCATAGCCGTCGTCGGCGCCGCCCCGCCCGTACAGCTTGCCGTCCTCGAAGCGCGGCTGCCATGGTCCGGCGTCGGCATGCCATCCGACCATTTCCGGTTGCTTGTCGAGGTGGCCATAGAGCATGACGGTGCCCGGGTGCGCATAGCCGGCAGTGGCAGGAATATCGATGAACAGCAGCGGCGTGCGCCCGGGTATGCGGACGATCTGCGCCGCCAATGCGTTGATCGGCTGCGCCTTCACCCATGCGAGCGCCTGTTGCACGACGCGCTCGATGTGCCCGTGTGACTCCCACTGCGGGTCGAAGTGCGGCGATTTCGCGGGCACCCCAATGTATTCGGTGAGTTGCGGGACGATTTCGGCGTCCCATTGCGCGGCGATGCGTTGTTCGAGAGCGGAGTTGTTCATGGATGTCCGGAAAGTTGGCCGATCAGGCGACGAGCAGCGACACCTTGGCGAAGAACTGCAACATGGCATCGAGTCCTTCGGCGCCACGGTCGAACGCGGGACCGAGGGCGCGCTGCAGCGTGCCCTTGTCCCGTGATCCATCGAGAAGCGGCAACAGCCGGTGCGCGAACGTGTCGGCGAGTTTGACCGATTCGTGCCGCAGGTTGGTCACGCGGGTGCGCGATTGGGCCTGCAAACGGGCGATGCGGCTGGCGCGTGGCCTGGACGATACGCCGGCAATCGCCGCCGGTGGCTGCGAGAAAAAATCGACGACACCACCGACATACGCGCCGGTAAGAATGGTCTCCAGTGGACGCTGATCGGCCGGCGTATGCGCGGCGCGCCACCTCGCGACCTCCCGGGCATCAACGGTGGCCGGGAAGATCGATGCAAGCCACATCAGCAACGCGTTGATCGCGGCGTTGCCGCCCTGCATCACCGACTCCCGCGCCCTGCCCTGCTGCACGGCTTCGTCCATCGACTGCATCAGGGTAGACGCCGCCGCGATGCGCATGTTCAATGTCATCGGGGGAACGATAACGAAGTTCGAAGACGATGTTGCGCGCGTCAGCAACGATTGCCGGAACCGGCGCAGGCGCATGAAGTCGAGATACTGTTCACGCTCGAGCCGGTCGAAGCGCTGCGTGAATTCGCGCACCTCCGGCAGCAATCCAACGCCACTCATCGTGCGCACTTCGCTGTCACCGACGTAGCCGAGGCCGAAACGCGCTGCGTGCGCGGCGAATTCGTGGAAATAAAACGCATCGTTGGGCTGCGCGAGATCGTCATGGAACAGCGCGCTGTCCGGTCGCTCGGCACGGTCGGCGAATTCGGCGCGCAGCGCGCTGTCGGGCTTCCATTGCGTCGGCGCGGGCTTCGCCATCATGTGCAGCATCTCGCGCGCTGCGCGCAGCGTATCCGCCGCGCCATGGCTGTTGCGCGAATGCCAGTGCATCGCCTCGGAGGCGATCTGGCGCACCCGGTTGCCCGGATGCGTGTTGAAGCTGACGAACCCGATTCCATTGGGTGTCAAGCGGGTAGCGAGGAGCTGCATCAGCGCATCGCGTACCCCGGGTGGCACCCACGAGTAGAACCCGTGCGCGATCACGTAATCGAAGTCGCCCAGCGACGATGGCAGTTCACGCAGGTCCTGCACGCGCAGTTCGATGTTGCGCAGTTCGGCCGTGGCGATCAACGCATTGCCTGCGTCGATCGCGCGCGGCGCAAGGTCGATGCCAACGAACGTGGCCTGCGGAAACGCGTCTGCCACCGGAATCAGGTTCGAGCCGTCGCCACAGCCGATCTCCAGCACGCGCGCAGTTGCCACCGGCGGCGCGTCGATGCCGAACATCTGCGACACCGTGTTGAGGCGATCAGGATGGCTCTGCGGGTACGACGTGCAATCGTAGTCGATCGCGTCGTAAGCAGCCCTGATGCCGGTGGTGACCGCATCGTCGTCTGGAAACAAGGAATCGTTCATTGCGGCAGGGATCGCGCTCGGCGCGACAGTTTGCAGGGCCGCGGCGCGACGCTGGCGCGGATAACCGCCGCGTACTCGCCGCCGAAGTAGAAATCTGGGCAAGGAAGAACGCACATTCTAGAACACTACCCGCGTGCGGCCATGGCTCGCGTCATGTTCGCACCGTGCAAGCGCATGCCGATAGGTCGCCACCACTTCGCGACCGGTCGTGCCGTCGGCATGCGAGTCCAGCTCGGTGTCCGTGGCCCGCTGGTTGTGCAGGTCGCGCGACAGGAACCGGTCGACCGCGTCCGCTTCGGCGGTGACTGCCAGCGGTATATCGAGCCGGTTTGCGAGTCGGCGTACCACCGCACGCCAGTCGGCCAGCACCTCGTCATACCGGACATGGATCACCGCGCCGTCATGCGCGGTGGTAAAAGCTTCGACCCTTTGCATGTATGCGAGCCATAGCGCCAGTCCATCGCGCACCGGCATGTCGCCGCGTGACTCGAGCGAGCGTGCGACCTCGAGCGGATTGCGCACTGCCACCACATAGGCCGCGCGGTAACCGCCGGACACCAGCGCTTGCTGCCACAGCGGCGCGAGCACGCAGATCCGCGGGTCCTTGATCAGGATGAACGGCGAGTCGCCATATTCGCCCGCCAGCACGTCGCCCACATCCGCAACGAACTCGTCCACCAGCACGCCCCGCCGAGGCAATTCGAAGGCCACGCGGTTCCAGTCTCCACCGAGCCGATGCAACAGCCTCGCGTCGAGGTCGCTGATCGATTCCGTCTCCCAGAAGCCGGTTGGATTGACGCCAAGGCGCGCAGGAATGACGCCTTCCGGCAACATCGCCCCGCACAGGTTGAGCACGCGCGCGAGCGCAGAAGTGCCACTGCGGTACGGGCCCAACACGACCAGCGCCGTCCTGTCCGCCCGCGATCGCGCGAGTCGTGCGCGCGCCGGAACTGCCGTTGTGTCGACGCGAGCGTTGTCCGTTGTGTCGACGCGCGTGTTGTCCGTTGTGTCGACGCGCGTGTTCCTTGTCGCGTTGACGCGCGTGTTCCATTCACCGGCAAGTTCACGCAGCATCGCCACGGGCAGCAATTCGCCGCGTCCGCCGCGCAGTTCATCGCGCAGAACCAGGTCGCGATTGACGGAGTGTTGCGGACACAATTCGTTGGGCACCGAGCGGTCGTTGCCAAGCGCCTGGGCAATCAACCCTTGCGCCATTGCCGGGCGGCTCGCTGGCGATGCCGACACTGGCACTGGCTCGCCAGATTCGCTTCCGCGAAAGTACAAAGGCTCGCGCACCGCCACCGGTTCGATCGCTTGGGCGGCCCGCGCGCACAAGTCCCAGCCACGATAACGCGCGCTCTCGCGATAACCACCAAGCGAAAGGAACAAGCCGCGTTCGATGAACAGATTGCCGGGTGCGGCGCTGACATCGGCGTGCAGCAGCGTGAAACTGAGAGGCTCGTCGCTCGGCATCGCACGCGATGCACGCACTTCGCGGTCTGCAGCTTCGACTTCATCGTCGACGACCTGCGAAAAACCCCATTGCGGCGTCCCGCGCGCGATCTGCGCGCGCATCCTCTCGATGCGGTCGGGTGTGAAGCGGTCGCCGCAATCGAGGAGCGCCAGGTACCTGCCGGTTGCATTTTCAGCGCCTGCGTTGGCGGCGCGCGCGGCCCCCAGATGAGCTTGCCTTAGCAGCCTTGCCGGAACCGCGAGGGACACGATACGCGCGAGCACGGTCGCGGCGCTGGCATCGGTCGAACCATCATCGACGACGACGAGCTCGATGTTCGCAGCCGTCTGCGCGGCGCTCGATTCGATCGAGCGCAGTGCGCCCTCTGCATCGTTGCGTACTGCCACGATCACGCTGACTCTGCCGCTGTCCACCGGACTCGCGCTGCGCGCTCGCACCTGTGCGCGATAAGCGGCAACCAGCGCCTCCTGGCGAACGTTGGCGCACGGTGACATCAGTTTCGCCAACACAAGCCCGAGGTTGTGCCGTATCAGCGATACCGACCAGCCGGTGCGTTGGGCTGCGTCGAGCAGATTGCCGAGCGCGGCGGCATAGCGCATGCGCTCGAATTGCACAACACCGAGCATGTGCAACGAGTCGACATCGCCGGGGTTGGCAGCCAATGCATCGAGATACAACGCTTCGGCCTGACGCAACGCGCCGGCCTGATGGGCAGCAAGTGCCTGCAGATGCAGCGAGCTGGGCGGCTTTTCGCTCTCGCCCATGCCGTGGCAATGCTTGAAACGTTTGCCGCTACCGCAGGAACAAAGCTCGTTACGGCTCATTGACGGGCTCCGCATGCCAGATCCGCTGCTTGCGAGCGAGTGCGCGGAATCCGAATGTGTTACCGGCCCGCGCGTTGCCGATTGCCGGCCAGACGATGAAAACGCGGTCCGGATTGCGTCTGCTGCGACGTTCGCGGCGCGCGACTACCCGACATCGCGCATCACGCCTTCGGGGTCATCCGGTCGTGCGCGACGAAGTATTTGCGCGCCAGCGCGACGAGTTGTCCCTGTGACGGATGATCCACCGTTTCCCAGCCCGCAATCTGCTTCGCGAGCGCGGGACGATGCGCTTCGACATAGTGTTTGAATGCCGACTGCGCGGTATGTGGTCCGGTCACGAGCACTTCCGCGATTCCCTTGAGCGCGTCGCAGACCGAACCGAAAAATTCATGCTCGGTCCGCACTCCGCTGCCGTGCTGGCGCGTGTAGCGATCGTGCGCGTGAATTTTTTCGACCTCTACATGGTCCGCGTCGAACTGCAGCGCTTCGGCGGTGTGGTGATCGATCCATAAAACGGCATGAAACAGGGGCATTGCAGGGACTCCTCGAGGATTCGTCGCGCAAACGGAGAGGCGCAACCTTGACCCATGTTACGCGATTCGCCGGGGACACCGGTGCGTAAACGAGGCCCAGTCCCGCCGCGCATTGGCAGCCGTCGACTAATGATGGCGCGCGGTGGTCCAGCGTCGATCATGTTCCGACCGGGGCTTGTCGTCGAGCTTGCAGGCGCCGCAGGTGTGCGTGATCAGCACGTCTATTTTCAGCGCAAGATCGATCCACTGCGTCCACAGCGCCTTGCGTTCCGCCTGCAGCACGTGTGCGGAATCGTCAATATTCCGGTGCAGGCGCATGCACTCGTCGCGAATTCTCCGGAACTCCTCGCCAAGCGCGTCGAATTCATCCGTATAAACGAGTGTCGGTTTCATGGCAGGAGGGCCTTGGTCCCGGTACGTGCGACGGTTCGGGAACGTATGAACCCGTATACCCATCGCGCACGCCGATGATGGCATCGGCGCAGCTGACTGTATGTACGGTATCGAACTTACGCGACGCCAATTGTGGGTGACCCGTCCTGTGCACTAGTTCGGCGGCTCCGCGGACTGGATCGCCAATAGCAACCCGCCCGTCGGCGCTGCACCTGGCGTGGCGGTGAATGTCAAGCGCTTGGCTTTGGACAGGATCTCGATGTGCAGCATCGCGGCCCCGACCTTGCCATGCTCGAGCGCATGCAGGCGTCTGCGCATCTGGGTATCGGGAATATGGATCGAGCGCAACTCAAGTGAGTGCAGGTGGAGATCGGCTTCCCGCTGCCGGGCATCGGCCGGACGCGTCTTGAAACGCAACGTCGTCAATCCCGGGCCGTCCTCGGCTTCGAAGTGCTGCGCGTCGATTTCGTCGCCAAACGGATCGAATTGGAAGAAAACGGTGACATAGGAATTGCGCAGGCGATGGATCACGTGCAGGATCCTACGCTACACCCCCCATGCGGAGGCCACGGTCGGCGTTGCCGCACATCGCGCACCGTGCGTCCTTCCTCCCGCATGCGCAAACAGCAGAGTCCGCATCGCGACTCCGGCCGCGCTCGACAGGCAATACATACCACCCCGCATTCCGAGGCTATAATCAATCCGATCAGGCGCGCAGATTGCGATCAGAGTGACGATGTTCATTCGCGGTCAGGATTGGTTCAGTGGCGAGTGGCTCGCTCAGCAACTCGCTTGGATCGCGGCGCTTGCGATCCTCGTGCTCACGGCGGTGTTTGCTGGCTTGCACCTGCTGCGGCGCGGCTTGGACGCACCCGGACGCACGGACGGCGCGCCAAGGGCTATAGCCCCCTCGAGCTCGAGCGCGTCGGTATCGATGCAAAGTCGGCACTCCGCTTGGGCTTGTCCGGTCGATCCGGCGCGGACGACCTCAATCAGCTGCAGCGTGATGCAGCTGCGGCTGCTGTTCGTCCGGTCATGAGCATCGCATCGAAGCCCTCGATGAGCACGTCGCCTCGCCTCGCGCCAGAGCTCAAGGTGAGCCAGTGGCTCAGCACCGATCACGTGCCGACCTTGGGCGGCCTGCGCGGCAAAGTGGTCGTGATCGAAGCGTTCCAGATGCTGTGCCCGGGTTGCGTGCACCACGGCATCCCGCAGACGCAGCGGATCGCCGATCACTTCAGCGGAGATGAAGTGACGGTGCTCGGCCTGCACTGCGTATTCGAGCATCACGACGTAATGACCCCGCAGGCGCTGCAGGTGTTCATCGACGAGAACCGGTTGCGGTTTCCGGTCGCGGTCGACGCGCCGGATGGACGCCGCGGCATGCCGCTGACGATGCGCGCCTACGAGATGCAGGGAACGCCGACGCTGATCCTGATCGACCGTGGCGGGCGACTCCGCCAGCAGATCTTCGGCGCCGGCTCCGACATGACCGTGGCCGCAGCGATCGCAACCCTCGTCGCGGAATCGAGCTCATGACATCAGGGTTCAATGTCGGCGATCACTTGACAGGGACTTTGGGTCCGGTCACGTCTGCGACGAGGTGATCAATGTGCACGTCAAGGACACCCAGCGCAAGTCTGCATTGACGCGAGCGCTGCAAAAAGTGCAGGATTGGATTGCAACCCAAGGTGCTGACGAGTTGGCACGCGTTGTGGCGCCATATTTCGCGGAAATTCCGGCCACCTTGTTGCGATCAGCTATCCG
>JBDTJK010000047.1:0-2582 GCA_039935875.1 Casimicrobiaceae bacterium | reverse complement strand
TGCGAGCGCGCCGAACGGGTAATGGCGGAACAGCCGCGCATTGATTTCGACGCCGGGAAATCGGTAGCGATTGACGGCGAAGCGCGCGACTTCATCATCGGTCAGCTTGGTGCGCAGCGGCACGCTCTCGAAGTTCTTCGACTCCTCGATCAGCTTGTGCAGACGCTTGCGATCGCGTTCGCGAACTTCGACGATATCGGACAGCGCGTCGATCGTGGCCTCCAGGTTGGCCACCCGCGACGGCGTGATCTCGAGCGTATATGCCGAATAGCTCTGCGCGAGGACGACGCCGTTGCGGTCGGTGATGACGCCACGATTGGGCGCGACCGGGACGATCGCGATGCGGTTGGTTTCAGCCAGCGTCTGGAAATGACTGTGCTCGACCACCTGCAACTGCACGAAGCGCGCAACCAGGCCCGCGAACGCGAGCAGCACCACCGCCGCCGCAACGCCGAGCCGGCGCTTGAACAGGTACAGGTCGCGCTCGCGGTTGCGCAACTCGGGCTCGCCGAAGCCGCGCGATTCGCCAAAGCGGCGGCGCCTCGAAGGAAACAGTCGGCCAAACATCGGCTAGCGCTTGGCCGCGGCGCGCGCCGGCCGTTGCGGGCGTTGCAGCAACAGCGACAGCAGCGGCCACACCAGCGCGCCCACCAGCGGCGCGACGAAGTAGGTCCAGCGCGGCAGCGGTGCACCGCCGACCACACGCACCAGCAGCACCAGTGCCGCACAGAACAGCAGCAGCACTGCGACCTGCGCGGCCTGGTGCCACAGCGTGAAGCGCAACACTCGCCGGCGAAAGTATTCGGCGGCATACGCGAGCACCGCATAGGCGAGGGCGTGCTGGCCGAACAGCGTGGCGTCCGCTACGTCCATGAACAGCCCTGCGAACCACGCGAACCCCACGCCCATCATGCGCGGCTCCTGGATGCACCAGTAGAGTATGACCAGCGCCAGGAAGTCCGGTTTCAGCATCAGCGCAAAACCGGCGACCGGCACCAGGTTGGCGGCGAAGCCGGCGAGCATCGTCAGCGCGACGAACCAGGAGCGCGCAGGCGTCAGGATTTCTTCGCGGCGGGAAGCGAGGGTCGGCATCGGCAGAACGTCAGGGGCGCCGCGGCCGCAAGCGCGCGGGCTTGCGTGCGGCGTCCGCCCCCACTGCGGCTTCGTCGGGTCGCGGCGGCAGCGTAGCCGTCGCGCGGAGCACGAGCAGCTGTTCGCTGCGATCGACACCGGCAAGCGGCGAGCAACCGATGAGCGCGAAGATCTGCCCGGCGTCGCGCTCGACGGAATCCACTTTCGCGACCGCGAGACCCGGCGGATAGATGCCGTCGAGTCCCGACGTGATCAGTCGGTCGCCGACCTGCACGTCAGCGGACGGCGGGATGAAGCGCAATTCGAGCGGGCGCCCGGTGCCGGCGCCGTACAGCACGCTGCGCACGCCGGTGCGCACGTTCTTCACCGGCAGCGCATGGTCCTTGTCGGTCAACAAGGTCACCTCGGCCATTGACGCGAATGCGCGCGTCACCTGGCCAACGACGCCGGACTCGTCGATCACGGCGTCGCCGGGCTTGATGCCGGCGTCGATGCCCTTGCCGACGAACACCTTTTGCGAAAACGGATCACGGCCGGTGAACAGCACATCGACGGCGACGGAGGTGGCCGCGTAATGGCTGCGCACGCCGAGCAGCAGCTTCAGCTTGGCGTTCTCGGCTTCGATCAGCGACACCCCTTGCACGGCGGGCCCTTGCGCCAGCAGCAGGTTTTTCAGCGCGTTGTTTTCCGCCGACAGCTCGCGCTTGGAAACGAAATAGGACGCGACGTAGCGGGAGGCGTCGGCGGGCCACTGTACCGCGCGCTGCAGGGGCGCGATCACGGTGTTGACCCCGTAGCGGATGCCTTCCAGGTAGCGGAAGCGGGTGTCGGCGAACATCAGTGCGATCGACAGCAGCGCGAAGAACGACAGCCGGGCCAGCGGGCTCGGGCCGCGGTGGAAGAACGGCGGTGGATCGTTGTGCAGCATCGCCGTTCAGTGGGACGAAAGAGACATCGGTCGTCGCCCGGATGCGCTGCGCGGGACCGACAGACAGGACATCGGCCGTGGCTCAAACACGCCGCGCGAACTCGCTTTGGACCGATGTCCCACCCATCGGTCCCGTACCTTCGGCCGTGATGCCAACCCTTCGCGCGGCGCCGTTCGGTTGCCGGGCGCGCTGCGCGAAGGGCGTTTGAACCGACGCTTCGCCAGCCGGACCATCGACGCGGGCGATGCGGACACCGTCACGACGATGCCGTCAGTCGGTGGTGAAGATGGTGGAGAGGGTTTCCATGTTTTCCAGCGCCTTGCCGCAGCCGCGCACGACGCAGGTCAGCGGATCGTCGGCGACGATCACCGGCAAGCCCGTCTCCTCCATCAGCAGGCGATCGAGGTCGCGCAACAGCGCACCGCCGCCGGTCAGCACCATGCCGCGTTCGGCGATGTCCGCGCCCAGTTCGGGAGGCGTGCGCTCCAGCGCGCTCTTGACGGCCGACACGATGCTGTTGAGCGGATCGGTCAGCGCCTCGAGGATCTCGTTGGAGGACAC
>JBDTJK010000046.1:0-7061 GCA_039935875.1 Casimicrobiaceae bacterium | reverse complement strand
GCAATTGACCGCCATGGTTGAACGGCCGCGGATTATTGAAGTGCGACCCCGAAATTCCTGCAAACGAGGCCGTATCGTACAACACTCAATTGCCGCTTAGGAGCCTTCGGGCGTCGCGATGGCGACTTCGGGGCGCGTGGGTCCGGTGATGGCAGGACGAATTGAAAGCTTTTATGTCATTGTCGTCAACCGTCGTTAATCGGCGACGTAACGACCTGCCGTCCATAGTCAGATTCTCGGACGCCCTCGAATCAGATCGCTCACCACGCGACAGATACGCATTGCGTATCTGCTGCGCCGCCGGAAGGCGCTCAAGAAACTGCTGGCGGCCAACAAGCGACTCAACCGGGCCTATTTGCTGAAGGAATCCTTCGGTCAGCTCTGGGAGTACGAAATCGAAGGTTGGGCGCGGCGCTTCTTCGACCACTGGCGTGCGGACCCGAAGTGGCAGCGGCTCAAACCTTACGAGAAATTCGCCCAGATGATCGACCGTCATTGGGATGGGATCGCCGCTTACTGCAAGCGGAGAACAACGTCTCACTTGGATTCGTCGAGGGGCTTAACAACAAGATCCGCGTCATCCAGCGTCGCGCGTATGGCCTGCGCGACGAGGAATATCTGCGCTTGAAAGTTCTCACCTGCATGCTCCCAAAGCTCTAGAAAAACCTCAATTCACCCACTCGATTCCGTGAAGACCCATTATTTTATTGGTGCCGGGAGGGGGACTCGAACCCCCACGGTATCGCTACCGGCGGATTTTGAGTCCGCTACGTCTACCAGTTCCGTCATCCCGGCCGGAGGCGGAGAGCCCGCAGAGATTCGCAGGCACCCGTCGCCGCGCATTATCGCAAATCCGTTCGGTGCCCGACGCGACGTCGGCAATTGCGTCGCAGCCGCTCTAGAAGTGCAGCATCGCCAGCACGGCAATCGACGCGCCGGCGGCGCCGACCGCATAGGCGGCGTATTGCAGCCAGCGCTTGCGCGCCAGCAGCGTGATCGCCGCCAGCGATATCGCGACCTGGATCAGCGTCATTGCCTGCGCCCAGCGATGATGCGTGTGCAGTGACAATTCGCTGCGCCGTTCGGCCTCGGCGGACGCTGCTTCCAGCGCCTTGGCGCGCGGCTCGATCTCGGCTTTCTCGGCCCGGTAGCGCGCGGCCTCCTTGCGATAGCCTGCCTGTACGTCGCCGGTAGTCAGCGTCGTTGCCAGCTCGGCGAGATTCTGCTTGCTGCTCTTCGCCTGGTAAAAATTCCACTGGTCCGATGCCTCGGTGCGGCGGATGGCGGCGTCGTTCTTGTAGATCAACGCGTCGTTCTGCTCGGCGCCGCCCTGGAACGAAAATATGGCGCCGACCGTGGCGAGGATCGCCGTCATCACGGCGATCCGCGAGGCGAACGCATCGCCGTGCAGCGCCTGGTGCTCGATCTCGTGCTCATGCACGCCATGCACGTGAAAACCGTCTTCGGACATTGTGCTTCTCCCCGCAAGTGATCAGCTGTCGTCGCGCACGCGCGTGACGAATGAAAATGCCGGCGCGTCGGCCGCTGCCGGATGCCGTTCGCGCGCGGTCTCGCGCCAATGCGTGGCGTCGAAGGACGGAAAACGCACGTCACCCGGGTAGTCGGCATGCACTTCGGTCAGGTATAGCGTGTCCGCAGTGGCCATCGCTTCGGCGAACAGGGCGGCGCCGCCGATCACGAACAGCGGAGACGGCATGTGGGCTAGCGCCACGGCCTTTGGCAACGAATCGGCGACATCGGCACCGTCGGCGGCAAAGGCCGCCTGGCGGCTGACGACGATATTCTGCCGCTGCGGCAGCCCACGTTTCAGCGACTGCCACGTGCGGCGGCCCATGATGATCGAATGCCCGATAGTCAGCCGGCGAAAGTGGGCGAGATCGGCCGGCAGGTTCCACGGCAGGCGCAAACCGTCGCCGATCATGCCGTTGGCGGCAATGGCAGCGACGATCGAAAGTTCGGCGCGCTGCCGATGCGCGGAGCCTTGCGCTGGGATTGTGCCGTGCGAAAGCGCCATGTCGGCCCGTAGCGCAATGTCATAATAGGTCGGCGATTATAGACGTCGGCGGCCTCCCGTGTATTACCCGCGATCCTTTCTCAAGTTCACCCTGCTGGGATTTCTGCTCGTGAGCTTGCCGCTCCTGTACGCGCTCGCCGAGCTCGTGCTGACGCTCGATCGGCTGGCGACGCAAGCGGGGGCCGAAGTCCAGCAGGCGGCGCAGGCCGCGCGCACGTCGCGGTTCCTGTTCGAGCAGACAACCACGCTCGAGCGCGTCGTGCGCCAGAACATCATCCTCGACGACCCGGCGCTGATCGACGACTATGCCCGTGTCCGCCAGGATTTCCGCGCTTCGTCCGCGCAGCTTGCCGAGCTGCCGCTGGAACCCGCGTCGCGCGCCGCATTGCAACGACTGATGGACAGCGAAGCAACGTTGTACAAGACGTTCACCACGCCAGGGCGCAGCGATGCCGCGAATGCGGCGCTCGCCGACGGTTACGCGAAGCTCGTCGATTCGGCGCAGTCGACGCTCGCGGCGACCAACCAGCTGACGCAACGCGCGATCGAGCGGCTGCAGGTCACGGCCAGCAAGGGCCGCGAGACTTGGCAGGCACTCTCGTGGGCGGCGGGAGGCATTGCGCTGGCGCTCGCGATCCTGTTTGCGGTGCTGATCGCGCGTCCGATCCGCCAGCTCGACCAGGCGATCCGGCAGATGGGTTCGGCCGACTTCACGCATGCGATCGAGGTCAACGGGCCGCAGGACCTGCGCTACCTCGGCCAGCGGCTCGAATGGCTGCGGATGCGGTTGAAGGAACTCGAGGACCAGCAAAACCGCTTCCTGCGCCACGTGTCGCACGAACTGAAGACGCCGCTGACCGCGGTACGCGAAGGTGCCGAGCTGCTGCGCGACGAAGTGGCCGGCACGCTGTCACCGCAGCAGCAGGAGATCGTGCGCATCGTGCGCGAGAACACGATCTCGCTGCAGAAGCTGATCGAGGATTTGCTGAACTATCACCAGACGCGTGCGATGGAACCGGCGACGCTGGGCCCCGTTATGCTGACCGACGTCGTCAACCGCGTGGTGCGCGACAACAAGCTGGCCGCGCTGGCGCGCATCATCACGTTCGACACCGACCTCGCGCCGCTGCTGATCACCGGCGACGCCGAGCGATTGCGCACTGTGGTCGACAACATGGTATCCAACGCGATCAAGTTCTCGCCGCGCTCATCGACGATCGGCCTCAAGCTCACGGCGGTCGGCGACCAGGCGGTGTTCGACGTCGCCGATCGCGGTCCCGGCGTCAGCGTGAGCGAGCGCGACAGGATATTCGATTCGTTCTACCAGGGTTCCGCCAAGACCGAAGGCCGCGTCAAGGGGTCTGGACTCGGTCTTGCGATCGCGCGCGAGTACACGCTGGCCCATGGCGGCAGCCTCGAGGTGCTCGATCGCACGGACCGTGCGGCGGGCGCGGTATTCCGGCTACGCCTGCCGCTTGCGCTGGGTGCGCCGCGCAGCACGTCGCCGCTGCGCTCGCGGCCTTCCATCGAGGCGAAATCGTGAACGCCGTGCGCAACCTGGCGCTGGCGGCGTTGTGCGCGCTGCTCGGCGCCTGTGCGTCGATTCCGCCGCCGCAGGAGACGTTTTATTTCGACGAGAACGCGATGGCGCCGTTGCCGTCGTCGACGGTCGAATATCCGCCGATCGAGCCGATGCAGATGCCGCCGCCGGTCGAGCCGATGCCATTGCCAGCCCCGAGTGCCGATGCGCAGCCGCGGGCCGCAGCGGCAACGCCGGACGCGCCGCCGCCGGCCGGCACTGCCGCAAACCCGGTGCCGGCGCCGACGTCCGGCGCGCCGGTTGCGCAGGAGCGCATCGTCGTTGCGTCGATTCCGCCGCCGCCGGCGATACCGCAGATTCCCAGCGAGGACCTGGAGGCGCTGGTGCTGATGAGCGACCTTGCGCGCTACAACGCGTTATCGGCCGACGACGTGAAGCGCGAGCTTGCGACGGTGACGCAGACGTTTCGCACTGCACGCAACGACGGCAATCGCGTGCGTCTCGCGATCCTGTTCACGATGACGCACTCGCCGCAGGACGACCTGCGCGCTCAGCAGTTGCTCGACAACGTTGCCAAGAGCGGCGGCGCGCGCTCGGCGGTCAAGGAGCTGGCGGCGGTGCTGCAGGCGCAGGTGACCGAGCGCACGCGCGCATTGCGCGAGGAGCAGACGCGGGCCAACGATGCGGTGCAGAAGCTGGAGGCCCTGCGTCAGATGGAGCGCAGCTTGCTGCGTGACCGCGTTTCGAGCGGCGGCGGCGGCACTGGCGGCGGCACCGGCGGCGGAGGGAAATGACACCGTGAGCACGAATATTCGCGCCAGCGGCGATGTGCTGCTGGTGGATGATGATCCCGACCTGTTGAAGCTGATCAGCCTGCGCCTGACCTCGGCGGGATACCGCGTGCGCACCGCCGACAGCGGTGAAACCGCGCTGGCGTCGATTGCCGTCGCGCGTCCGGCAGCGGTCGTCAGCGACCTGCGCATGCCGGGAATCGACGGCCTGCAACTGTTCGAGGCGATCCATCGGCAGGACCCGTCGATGCCGGTGATCATCCTCACCGCGCACGGCACGATTCCCGACGCCGTGGCGGCGACGGAGCGCGGCGTGTTCGGCTTCCTCACCAAGCCATTCGACAGCCAGGAGCTGTTGCAGAAGGTGGCCGCCGCCGTTTCGCTGTCGGGCGACGATCCCAGTGCCGAATTCGCCGGGACCGGACAGTGGCGCGAAGGCATCATCACGCGCAGCCCGCGCATGGAGGACTTGCTGCGCCAGGCGCGCCTTGTGGCTGATTCCGATGCCAGCGTGCTGATCTACGGCGAGTCGGGCACCGGCAAGGAATTGCTGGCGCGCGCGATCCATCGCGCAAGTCCCCGCCATGCAAAGCCGATGGTGGGCGTCAACTGCGGCGCCATTCCCGGCGAACTGCTCGAGTCCGAATTGTTCGGCCACGCCCGGGGCGCCTTCACCGGCGCAGTCACTTCGCACAAGGGACTGTTCCAGGCCGCCGATGGCGGCACGCTGTTTCTCGACGAGATCGGCGACATGCCGCTGCCGCTGCAGGTCAAGCTTTTACGCGTGCTGCAGGAGGCGGAAGTGCGGCCGGTGGGGGCGACGCAATCGATTCCGGTCGACGTGCGCGTCATCTCGGCGACCCATCGCGACCTCGACGCGCAGAAGGCGGCCGGGTTGTTTCGAGAGGACCTGTACTACCGTCTCAACGTCGTTTCGCTGCGGCTGCCCAACCTCGGCGAGCGGCGCGAGGACATCCCGCTGTTGTCCGCGCACTTCCTGCGCAAGCTCGCCGAGCGTTATCGCAAGGCCGTGCCGTCGCTTGCGCCCGACGCGATGGCATTGCTGGTCGCGGCACCTTGGCCGGGAAATGTGCGGCAGCTCCTCAACCTGCTGGAACAGGCGGTGGCGCTGACGACCACCAGCGTGGTCCCCGCCACCACCGTGCAGAACGCGTTGAAGGAGGATGCGTCCGCGCTGGTGCCCTTCGAGGAGGCGCGCAAGAGCTTCGAGCGAGATTACCTCGTGCGGCTGCTGAAGATAACCGGTGGCAATGTGACGCAGGCGGCGCAGCTGGCGAAGCGCAATCGCACCGAGTTCTACAAACTGTTGCAGCGCCATCGCCTCGAACCGTCGATGTTCAAGGACGCCAAGGCTTAAGCCAACGCATCGTCCCCGCGCTGGTTGTCGTTGCGCAACGACAACAAAATGCGCATCGATTCAATCGTTTGACGTAATCGCTTCCATCCGTGTCGGGCGTCGGCTACATGTTCGCTGCGCGAAAGCCCGCATTGCGCGTCAGACAGCCTTTCACGCGCACACTCTACGCCCCGCGAATCGCGCTGTTTCCGGTTCAGGTAGGGCTCTGGCACGCTGCTTGCTGATAGGGATACGCAGCCCCCACCCGATGATGCGAGACATGAAGGCACCCGAATTCACTGGTTACTGGTTCGACGACGAGTCCGCGCCGATGGTGCGTGCCCTGGATGAGGAATCGCAACGCGCCGAGCAGGATGCGCTTGACGAACTCGCCGAGCGCGTGACCGCAGCCCGCAGCGTGATCTAGCCGGCGAACGATTGCGCGCCGCGCTACAGGCGTCGTGCGCTACAAGATTCATCCCGGCGAGCCGCGGGACGTATTGACGGCTCATCCTCCGACGGATCCCCCTTGCCCGCTGACCAGCGGGATTTTTTTGTCCGTCGCTAGACGGCCACGGGTGCCTTGATGGCTGGGTGCGGGTCGTAGTCGACGAACTCGATGTCGCCAACCGCGTAGTCGAGGATCGAGGCTGGCGTGCGCGCAAGGCGCAGCGTCGGCAGCGGGCGCGGCGTACGCGCCAGCTGCTCGTCAACCTGCGCCAGATGGTTCACATACAGGTGGCAGTCGCCGCCGACCCAGACGAAATCGCCGACGCCCAGGCCGCATTGCTGCGCGACCATTTGGGTCAGCAGCGCGTACGACGCGATGTTGAAAGGGACGCCGAGGAAGATGTCGGCGCTGCGCTGGTAAAGCTGGCATGAGAGGCGCCCGGCGGCCACGTAGAACTGGAACAGCGCGTGGCACGGCGGCAGCTTCATGCGCGGGATGTCGGCTACGTTCCACGCGGACACGACCAGCCGCCGCGAATCGGGATTGCGGCGGATTTCGGCGATCACGTTCGCGATCTGGTCGATCGAGCCGCCCCCCGCTGCGGGCCATGACCGCCATTGCACGCCGTACACGGGGCCCAGCTCGCCGGCGGCATCGGCCCACTCGTCCCAGATCGACACGCCTTCCCGCTGCAGCGATCGGACATTGGATTCGCCACGCAGGAACCACAGGAGTTCGTGCACGATCGAGCGCGTGTGCACCTTCTTCGTGGTCAGCAGCGCGTACGACGCGATGTTGAAAGGGACGCCGAGGAAGATGTCGGCGCTGCGCTGGTAAAGCTGGCATGAGAGGCGCCCGGCGGCCACGTAGAACTGGAACAGCGCGTG
>JBDTJK010000045.1:0-2509 GCA_039935875.1 Casimicrobiaceae bacterium | reverse complement strand
AAACGTTGTAGCTGCCGTCGAACGTCACGCGCTCGACTGCGCCGCTGGCGATGGCGATCCGGTAGATCTGCGGCGTGCCGCCACGATCGGAAGTGAACAGCAGCGACTTGCCGTCGGGCGTGAAGCATGCCTCCGTATCGATGCCCGGCGAGCTCATCACGCGGCGCACATCGCCGCCTTCGGCATTCATGATGAAGATCTGCGAATTGCCGTCGCGTGTCAGCGTCACCGCAAGCTGGCGGCCGTCGGGCGACCATGCAGGCGAACTGTTGCTGCCGCGGAAATTGGCGATCGCCGCGCGGCGCCCGGTGCCCATGTTCTGCACATAGACGATCGGCTTCTTCTGTTCGAATGACACATAAGCGAGACGCGATCCATCGGGAGACCATTTGGGCGACAGGATCGGCTCATTGGATGACACCACCGTTTGCGGATCGGCGCCGTCGGCGTCTGCGACAACGAGCTGGAAACGCACGCCCTGCTTGGTTACATAGGCAATGCGCGTGGAAAACACGCCGCGGTCGCCGGTCAGTTTTTCGTAGATGACGTCGGCGATTCGATGGGCAGTGGCGCGCGCCTGATTGACATTGATCAAGTACGACTGGCCCGCGATCGTTTGCTGCTTGACAATGTCGACGAGATCGAAGCGCACGTCGAGGCGGCCATCGGCTTGCGCGCGCACGCTGCCGACTGCGACGGCGTCGGCGTTCAACGCACGCCAGTCGCCGACGCGAACTTCGGTCGCGCGTTGCGGGCGCGGCGATACCGCGCTGCCATCGACCATCCTGAACAGGCCCGAGCGCGCGAGATCAGCTGCGACAATGGATGAGACCGCAGCCGTTCCGACGCTGTCACCGGCGAACGGAACAATGGAAATCGGTATGGTGGTGCCGGCACCGCCTACGATGTCGATCGTCAGTTGCGCACGCGCTGGGAGGGCTGCGAACAGCAGGATCGCGAAAACGAGAGCTGACATGATCGACCGTGGCATCGGTACCCTGGTGTTGTGATCGCCGTGCGACGCTGACCGGCGCGCGCAACCGGTCAAATTATAACGAGTGGATCCCCAGTAAGGGGACAATCGCTATAACGAGCGAACCCCCACATCAGGTTGACTGCCCGAAATCAAATCGGTTCCGTCGTCGCATGTGCGTGTAAGAATTGCCGATCTTTGCGACAGGCGCGTCAGTGCTCGGCCACGGTGTTGTCGATGCCCAGCGATGCGTACAGTCGGTCGCTGATCCGCCGCGCCTCCGCCTGGTTGTCGTACGGACCAACATAAACCCGCCACAGTCCGTCGATCTGCGACACGCGGGCGTCGCCGGCGATGCCCGCGACCTGCTCGCGAATGCGCGCCAGGAAATTCTGCGCATTGCCGTTATCGCGGAATGCGCCGAGCTGGACCATGAAGCGTCCAGCGCCCGCCTGCGTCGGCGGCGTGCCATCGCCGGCAATGATTGCCGGTGCCGCCGGCTTCACCATCGTCTGTGGCGGTACGTCGCCAACCGGCGGCAATGGTGCTGCGAGAACCGCGTCGCCGGGCAGCACGGCCTCGACGATCACTTCGCCGCTCCCTTGCTGGGCCACGCCGATGCGCTGCGCGGCGGCATATGACAAGTCGATGATCCTGTCGTGCAGGAACGGTCCGCGGTCGTTGACGCGCACCACCACGCTCTTGCCGCTGGCCAGGTTGGTCACGCGCGCATAGGACGGCAGCGGCAGCGTCGGGTGCGCCGCGGTCATCGCGTACATGTCGTAGGTTTCGCCGAGCGCGGTCTTCTGTCCATGGAACTTGCGTCCATACCACGACGCGACCCCCCGCTCGCGATAGGGCTTGAGTTCCGTCGCCGGCACGTAGTCGCGCCCCAGTACCGTATACGGGCGATTGGCAAAGCGGTTCAGTGCCTCGCGGCGCGGCGTCGCATCGGGAATCGAATCGAGATTGGCGGGAATGCGGTCGCCGGGGCCGTCGTCCTTGTAATACCGCGACGACGGCGAGCCCGTGCCGAAATGCGGAACATGCGAGCAGGCGGCCATGACGGCCGCCAGCGCAAACGGAAGCAGGCGCGCCGGACGAAACACCATGACGCGGCAGAATACACGACAATGGGGCTCGGCGACCTGCGTCGCGAATCCCTCGCATCCACTGGCTTGATGGCGACGTTTCTCTTCGCATGGAATCCCAAGTTGTGGGACTG
The DNA here is from genome assembly GCA_039935875.1 of Casimicrobiaceae bacterium. Taxonomy (GTDB): domain Bacteria; phylum Pseudomonadota; class Gammaproteobacteria; order Burkholderiales; family Casimicrobiaceae; genus VBCG01. The sequence continues at coordinate 311 of JBDTJK010000045.1, read as the reverse complement.
GCCGGATTTGCCCGCCGACCGGCGCAAACTCGCGCGCAGGGGCTTCGTCGATTTCCAGTGGGCCAGCGGCCGCACGCGGCAGATCGAGCCCGGCAGCCGCGCGTTCATGGTGCGGCTGGGCGTGCCGCCCAAGGGCATCATCGGCGCCGGCGTTACGCTGACCGCGCCTGAACTCGGGCCGCACTGGCGCGATGACAAGATCGCGTTGGGCATACAGACGCTGCACCTGACGATCCGTTGGGAAGCGCTGTTCGAAACGCCGAAGGTGTCGTTCGACGAGCTTGGCGTGCCACCGTTTTCGCGCTTCCGCT
>JBDTJK010000044.1:0-2890 GCA_039935875.1 Casimicrobiaceae bacterium | reverse complement strand
GAAACTAATACACCTGCAAACTCTACAGTAAAGGCAACTACTTCAGTGCAGGCAAGAAAGTCAAACAACATTATTTCTTTGCTTGCTCCAATTCTTTGTATTATAGCAGGCTATGTCATTTGGCGTTATGTTATTGGAGGCAATAGCAATTTTACGTCGCCTGATCCTAATGGAGGCTTCTGGCCTAAACAAGAAGGCCCTAAAGGTGACCTTGCCAGGATGTACGAAGGTGGTATCATCGTTCCAGTGCTTATTGGTTGCTTCCTTATTGTGTTCACATTTGTAATCGAAAGATGGTTAACAGTTGCCAGGGCAGGCGGCAAAGGTTCCAATGCTGACTTTATAAGAAAAGTACAATTTTATCTTGCTGATAAAAAAGTTGATGCTGCTATCGCTGAGTGCGACAAGCAAAGAGGCTCTGTTGGCAATGTAATGAAAGCCGGTCTTCGCAAATATAAAGCGATGATCACAGACAATGAGCTTGATACCGAGCAAAAGGTACTCGCTATCCAGAAAGAAGTAGAAGAAGCAACTGCTCTTGAGTTACCAATGCTTGAAAAAAATCTCGTGTTCCTTTCAACCCTTGCTTCAGTGTCTACATTGATTGGTCTATTGGGCACAGTGGTAGGTATGATCCGTGCATTTAGTAATCTTGGAGAATCAGGTGGTGGTGCGGCTGCAAGAGAGTTATCAAAAGGTATTGCTGAGGCACTATATAATACTGCACTTGGTATTGGTACGTCTGCATTTGCAATTATCTCTTATAATATTTTTACCACTAAAATTGATGGTATCACTTACGGTATTGATGAGTCAGGCTTTACACTTACGCAGAGCTTTGCATCCATGTACAAATAATTTTGTGGAATTTTATAAGAGTTGAATCTAATATATAAATTTAAAAACAATGGGTAGAGCCAAAATAAAGCGTGGAAGTACATCAGTTGATATGACGGCGATGTGTGATGTTGCATTTCTATTATTGTCGTTCTTTATATTCACCACGAAGTTTAAACCTGATGAGGCAATTGAGGTGACGCCACCAAGCTCAGTTTCATCTAAAGCAGCGTCGGACAAGGATGCATTTAAAGTTTCCATTGATAAAGAAGGCAGGGTGTTTATTGATATGAGTGATGAGATGAGAGGAAATGTGCTTGATGAGCTTGCTAAAGAAAGGAACTTAAAATTCAGTCCTGATGATGTAAATTATTTTAAACAGGCATCATTTGTTGGCGTTCCGCTAAGCCAGCTCAACCAGTTCACCAGGCTTAATGTAGAACAAATGAAAGCTACAAAACTTTCTGGTGTGCCAACTGATAGTACAAACAACGAACTACAGGCATGGATAAGCGCGGCTGTAACGGCCAACCAGGGCAATAAGATCAACTTTTATATTAAAGGGGATAATGCAGCAAAATATCCTGCTTTCAAGAACGTGATTGAAGCTTTCAAAAAGAATGATATTTATAAATACAACCTGGTGACTAATGCCGAAGACGTGCCTGAAGGAAGTGAGTTGTATAAAAAGAATATGGCGGAGCAGAATCAATAAGCTGACAAAGAAACTATTTTTTAAAAAAATAAAATTCTACTACAATGGCAGAAATGGAAGTAAAGAGCGGCGGCGGCCATAAAAAGGGGCCCGGCGTAAAAAAAGCCAAAAAGGCGTCAACAAGAGTAGATCTTACGCCGATGGTTGATCTTGGTTTTTTGCTGATAACTTTCTTCATATTTACCACAACCATGTCACAGCCAACATCTATGAACCTGGCAATGCCAAAGGACACAGATAAGCCAGATGAAATAAATAAAGTAAAAGAATCTGGCTCACTGACGCTAATGTTGGGTAAGGGAAATGTTATCTATTATTATTTCGGTAACGATCCGGCTACTATGCAAACTACCGGCTATAAAGATGTAAGGAAAATTATTCTTGATAAAAAGAAAGCAACGCCTACTGACGATTTATTCATCATTATTAAACCGGATAAAGATGCTTCTTATAAAAACGCGGTAGATATATTAGATGAAATGAGTATCAATGATATTAGCCGGTATGCGATGGTAGACCCTACACCTGATGAATATAGTAAAATACAGGCAACAGAACAGTCGGGCGGGGTTCAATAATTTTATGGAAAATTTAGATTCTTGTATCTAATAAAAAAAATTAAAAATGGAAGCTAATCAAATTCTAAAAGCTGACCTGCTCGATATAATTTTCGAAGGAAAAAATAAAGAGTACGGGGCTTATGATTTACGAAAAACATATAACCGGCGTATCACTATAGCATTGGTAACAACCATTGTAATTATAGCTTTGATTTTTATTGTCTCTGTTATAATGGATAATCTTTCAGCGAAGGATAATGTGGTAGAGATGAAGGTAAAAGATCTTACATTGGAAAAGATTCAGCCGAATGAGCCACCACCACCGCCACCACCGCCACCGCCGAAATTACCTCCTCCTCCTCCTATTGCTACTATCGCCTTTACTCCGCCAAAAGTGGTAAAAGATGAAGAGGTGATAAAACCACCACCAGAGGTTAAGCAAATTGAAGAAGCAAAGGTGGATGTAAAAACTGTAGAAGGCACTAAAGATCTTGGAATAGTCGCCCCACCGGTTGAAGATAAAGGTACACAGGTAGTAGCGGCACCGGTTGAGAAAAAAGAAGATGAGGATAAAGTCTTTACCAAAGTGGAAATCGAAGCACAGTTTCCGGGGGGAGCATCAGCCTGGACGAAGTATGTGACCAGGGCAATTTCCTCAAATATTGATGAATTTACAGAAAGTGATTATGGAACTTGCGTGGTAAAATTTATCGTTAGTAAAGATGGATCTATTAGTAATGTGGAAGCTACTACTATGAAGGGTACCAAGCTCGCTGAA
>JBDTJK010000043.1:0-4927 GCA_039935875.1 Casimicrobiaceae bacterium | reverse complement strand
TCGTTCGAGCAACTGCGCGTGAGCATCGCCACCGGACTCCTCGCCAGCGCCATCGCGCTGGTCAGCGGCACGTGGGCCGCGCTGGCGCTGCGCGGCCTGCGGCCATTGTCGAAGCGCGCACTGGATGCGGTGTTCTTCATACCGAGCGCCGTGCCTTCGGTGTCCGTCGGGCTTGGCCTGCTGGTTGCATTCAGTCACCCGCCTGTATTGCTTAATGGCACGACGCTGATCGTGCTGATCGCGCATTTCGTGCTCATCTCCGCGTTTACCTACGGCAACGTTGCGGCGGGCCTGTCGCGCCTTCCCGCCGATTTCGAGCAGGTTGCCGAAAGCCTCGGCGCGCGCCCGCTGTACCGGCTGCGACGCGTCACGCTGCCGCTGCTGACGCCCTACCTGATCGCCGCCTTCAGCTTGAGCATCGCACTGTCGATGGGCGAACTGGGCGCCACGGTAATGATCTATCCGCCCGGTTGGGTAACGCTGCCGGTCGGCATCTTCGCGCTGACCGATCGCGGCGCGATCTTCGACGCCGCCGCGCTGACGATGGTGCTTGCATTCAGCACGCTGATCGTTCTGCTCGGGCTCGCGCGCATTCCGACCAAGGCGTCGCCACGTTGACAATTTCGCTCCCGTGCACAGCTGTGCGGGAAATTGCAGATTGTTGACAATAAACACTCGACACAGTACATTCGCTAAATGTCCAAGGTCCATGCGCGCGTCGCATCCGGCACGCCGATGCTACGTGGCGCGTCGCTGGCACTGTCCCGCGGCAGCACGCTCGAGCGCACCGTCGGTGCCAATCATCCAATCTCCCTGTTGCAGGCCAATTCGTTGCCGACGCTGGTGCAGCGCGAGCTCGAGCGGATGATCCTGGCCGGCGACCTCGCTGCCGGCGAGCAATTGCGCGAGGTCGAAGTGGCGGCGATGCTCGGCGTGTCCCGTGGTCCGGTTCGCGAGGCGTTTCGCGCGCTCGAGGAATCGGGGCTGGTGCGCCTGGAGAAGAATCGCGGCGTGTATGTGCGCCAGATCACGATTCGCGAGGCCGACGAGATCTACGAGATGCGCGCGGTGCTTGACGAGCATGTCGGCCGGCGCCTTGCGCAGACGATCACACCCGCCGAAGTCCGCGAACTGCGGCAGAAGGTTGCGCAGATGGAAGCCGCGGCCGGCTGCCATGATGTCGATGCGTATCTCGTTGCCAATGTCGCCTTCCATGATCGAATGGTCGAGCTGACCGGCAACGCCAAGCTGTTGCTCGTCTATCGTCGCCTGGTCAACGAGCTGCATCTCTACCGGCGCATGACGCTGGCACAAGGCGACACGTTGCCCGCGTCGACGCGTGAGCATCGCGAGATATTGAAACTGATCGCCGAACACCAGCCTGCCGCCGCCGGACGCGCGCTCCACGAACATGTGATGGCAAGCCGAGCCCGGATGCACCAGGTTCCGCAAGTCGGCGCAGGCGAACCCACCCAGCGCACGCGGACGGCCGTGGAAACGCGCCGCGCCCGCGCCGAGAAATGAACCCGGATACGATCAACATGCCCGCAAATCCCACCTCCGTCACCGTCAACGACCGTCGTTATCGGTGGATGACCCGGCCTGTCGTCGTCGTGTGTGTCGATGGCTGTGAGCCCGACTACGTGACGCAGGCGATGCAAGCCGGCAGCGCGCCGTTCCTGCGCCAGATGTGCGAGCGCGGCACGTCGCTGATAGGCGATTGCGTGGTACCGAGTTTCACCAATCCCAACAACCTGTCGATCGTCACTGGCGCGCCGCCATCCGTGCACGGCATCTGCGGCAATTTCTTCTACGATCGCGAGCGCAATGAAGAGGTGATGATGAACGACGCGCGCTACCTGCGCGCCGGCACGATACTCGCCGCGTTCTCGCAGGCGGGCGCCAAGGTTGCGGTCGTCACCGCCAAAGACAAGCTGCGTTCGCTGCTCGGCAGCGGCATGCGGGGCATCTGCTTTTCCGCCGAGAAGGCCGACGTCGCCAACGTTGCCGACAACGGCATCGAAGGCGTGCTGGAATTCGTCGGCAAGCCGCTGCCGTCGGTATACAGCGCGGACTTGTCCGAATTCGTGTTCGCCGCGGGAGTCGCGTTGATGAAGCGCGACCGTCCCGACCTGATGTACCTGTCGACGACCGACTACGTGCAGCACAAGCACGCGCCCGGCACTCCCGCCGCGAATGCGTTCTACGCGATGATGAGCGGCTATCTGGCCGAGCTCGACCGGATGGGCGCGATCATCGCCGTGACCGCCGACCATGGTATGAGCGCCAAGACCGATGCCGGCGGACGCCCGCAGATCGTGTTCCTGCAGGAATGGTTCGACCGCGAGCTCGGCGCCGGCAATGCCCGTGTGATCCTGCCGATCACCGACCCCTATGTCGTTCACCACGGCGCGCTGGGATCGTTCGCCACCTGCTATCTCCCCGACGCGGCGAACAGCGGCGCGTTGCGCGCCAGGCTCACCCGCGTCCCCGGCATCGAGGCCGTGCTGACGCGCGCGGAGGCCGCGCACCGCTTCGAACTCCCGGAAGATCGGCTGGGCGACATCGTCGTGCTGGCGGAAAAGCTCACGGTACTGGGCACCACGGCCGCCCGCCACGACCTGTCAGCGCTGACGGTGCCGTTGCGCTCACACGGCGGCGTGTCAGAGCAGAAGATTCCGCTCATTTTCAACCGCGTGCTGCACGACATCGCGCCGGAGCGGCGCCTGCGCAATTTCGACATCGTCGACCTGGCGCTCAATCACTGCGCATGAGCGCGATGAACTGGCGTTATCACAATCCGGTCGATGTGCACTTCGGTCCGCGAAGTTTGGCGCAACTTCCTGCCTTGACCGCCGGGCGCAGTGTCGTCGCAGTCGTGTTTCCGGAGGCGCGCGCAGTCGGCGTGCTCGCGCGCCTCGAGTCACTGCTGGGGGCGTCGCTGGTGCAGGTCATCGATCGCACAGAGTCCAATCCAGATGTCGCGTCGCTGGCCGCATTGTACGAATCGTTCTGGGCCACGACGGCGCCCGCCGAAGTCATCGTGGCCGTCGGCGGTGGCAGCGTCATCGACACCGCCAAAGCACTGATGGTCGGCACCGATGACCGGCGCTTCGCGTCGCTGATCGCACTGCTGGCCGGCGGCACGCCCTTCGTGCCACATGCCGTCAAGCCGCTGATCGCCGTACCGACCACGGCCGGCACCGGCAGCGAAGTGACGCCGTGGGCGACGATCTGGGACCACGCCGCGCAGCGCAAGTATTCGCTGCACCTGCCGCAGACCTGGCCGACTGCCGCCATCGTCGACCCGGAGCTGACGGTGTCGCTGCCCGCCGCAGCAACGCTCGCGGCGGCGCTCGACGCGCTGTCGCATGCGCTCGAATCGATCTGGAACATCAATGCCAATCCGATCTCCGACGCCCACGCGGTCGCCGCGGCGATGATCGTCCTCGACGTGCTGCCGAAGCTGATGCAGGATCGGGCGAATCTCGCGCTGCGCAGCGCAATGTCGCGCGCAGCACTGCTGGCGGGACTCGCATTCTCGAACACACGCACCGCCCTCGCACATTCGATCTCGTACGAAATGACGTTGCGCCACGGTCTCGCGCACGGTATCGCGTGTTCGTTCACGCTGCCATTGGTCCTCGCACGCGCCACGGGCGCCGACAGTGCGCGCGACCGCGTGCTTGCCCAGGTCTTCGGCGACGATCTCGCCGCCGCGCCCGCGCGTCTCGCCGGTTTCCTCGAGCGCCTTGGCGTCAGCACGCGCTTCGACAGCTACGGTGTCGATGCCGCGAGCGCAACGCGCATGGTCGAGGCAGCGCTCGACGGCGTGCGTGGCCGCAATTTCATCGGCGCCGCAAAGCCGCCACCCACGTCCCAACCCGCCATACAATAGATGCCATGAATGCAACCGATCTCCGCACCGAACCCATGCGCATCGCCGGCGAGCGCGTCACCGGCACGCGTACCCTCGACGTGATGAATCCGTTCACTGGCGGCCGCGTCGGCACGGTGCCCAAGGCGACGATAGACGATATCCGCCGGGCGATTGGCGCTGCGCGCGCCTACCGCTCGACGCTGACGCGCTATGACCGCTACCGCATTCTCCATCGCGCCGCCGAGATCCTGCGCGGCCGCGCCGACGAGATTTCCGACCTGATCACCGCAGAATCGGGACTCGGCAAGAAGGATTCCATGTACGAAGTTGGCCGCGCATGCGACGTGTTCGTGTTCGCCGGCAACGCGGCGCTAACCGACGACGGCCAGGTATTCTCGTGCGACCTGACGCCACATGGGAAATCGCGCAAGGTATACACGCTGCGCGAGCCGCTGCGCGGGGTCATCACCGCCATTACGCCGTTCAATCATCCGCTGAATCAGGTCGCGCACAAGATCGCGCCGTCGGTTGCGACCAATAACCGGATGATCGTCAAGCCCACCGAGAAAACGCCGCTGTCCGCGCTGCTGCTTGCCGATGTGCTGTACGAGGCGGGACTGCCGCCGCCGATGCTGTCGGTGGTGACGGGCGACCCACGCGAAATCGCCGACGAGTTGCTGACCCATCCCGACGTCGAGTTGGTCACCTTCACCGGCGGCGTGCCCATCGGCAAGTACATCGCAGCCAAGGCGATCTACAAGCGCCAGATCCTCGAACTCGGAGGCAACGACCCGATCATCGTGATGGAAGATGCCGATCTCGACGAGGCTGCGACCCTCGCGACCACCGGTTCGTACAAGAACTCGGGCCAGCGCTGCACCGCCGTCAAGCGGATTCTCGTCCACGAGCGCGTGGCCGACGATTTTGTCGAACGGCTCGTCGCGCGCACGCGGGCATGGACTTACGGCGACCCGATGAACGCGGGCCTCGACATGGGAACGGTGATCGACGAAGCCGCGGCGCGCGGGTTCGAGGCAAAGGTCAACG
>JBDTJK010000042.1:0-2750 GCA_039935875.1 Casimicrobiaceae bacterium | reverse complement strand
CGGCCGATTTACGTTCCTCTTCCAGCCGCTTGACGATCACGCGGTCATGCAAAGGCTTAAGCTTCATGGTAAGTACTCACTCCATGTATTCGTTGGTAGGAACTGCTGTAGTTCGCCGGCGGAGCGCAAGACGGCCCGGGAAAGGCGGCGCATCGGTTGTGTTAGCACTCAACGGCTGCGAGTGCTAATAATATGGGTTCGCGCTCCAAATAGCAACCCGAAACCGTGGCAGCGGCACAAAAAAAGAGGCCGCGGCCGCTGGCATTCGCTGGGCCAGTGGATCTGCCCGATCTGCGGTCCCCGTGGCTTTTGCCGAATGAATCGGATTGCGGTGCTGGATCGCGGTTCTGGATTCCTGCTGATGGACCGGCCAGACGTCGGGCGTCGCGCAGCGTGTTTGAACGACGTCCGATACCCGGGCGGCGCGGCGTCTCGACATGCACAAAGTTCTGCCGCGGTTCGAGCGACGTCTGATACCCGCCGGCGCGGCGTTGAGTCATGCGCGGGGTTGGATCGATCTGGCCCTGTCAATCGCGAAGCAGCGATGAGCCGCTCAATCGCGCCCGACACCCAGCGCGGTGTCGCGAATCAGGTCGTCGGCGCCTGCCACCCGCCGCCGAGTGCACGCACCAGCGTGACGTTCGCCTGCCATTCGCGCCCGCGCACCTGCACCAGCGTGCGCTCGTTGCTGAACAGCACCGTTTGCGCGGCGAAAACATTGATGAAGCCGACGATACCCGCCTTGTATTGGTTGGTGGTCAGGTCGACCGACCGCCGCGCGGCATCGACGGCGGCCTGCTGGATCACCGTTTCCTGCTTCAGCACCGCCAGCGTCGCCAGGTTGTCCTCGACTTCCTGGAAGCCCGCCAGCACGCTCTGCCGGTAATTGGCGACCGCCTCGTCGTACTGCGCCACCGTCTGCGCACGTTGTGCGCGGTGCAACCCCGCGTCGAACAACGGCTCGGCGATGTTGGCGCCGATCGACCAGAACCGGTTCGGCAGCGACAGAAGCTGCGCGAGCTTCGAACTCGCGAAGCCGCCGCTGGCGGACAGGCTCAGCGCCGGAAAGAAGGCCGCGGTCGCGACGCCGATCTGCGCGTTGGCGGCGGCCATGCGCCGCTCGGCGGCGGCGATGTCCGGCCGCCGCTCGAGTAGCTGCGACGGAATGCCGGGCGGAACGTCGGGTGGCATCGGCAGGTCGTCGCCGACGGCGAGCGAGAACTGCGACGGCGCTTGGCCGACCAGCACCGCGATTGCATGCTCGAACTGCGCTCGCGAAGCACGATTGTCAACGGCTTGCGCCTGCGCGGACTTGAGCTGCGCGTCCGCCTGCACGACTTCCGCCCGCGCGGCGACACCCGCGTTGTAGCGATTGGTGGTCAGTATCAGCGTCTGCTGGTAGGCGTCAACCGTGCGATCGAGCAAGCGTTGTCCGCTGTCGCTGACGCGCAACGAGAAGTACGCGATCGCGAGCTGACCCTGGATCGACAGGCGCGCCGATTCGAGATCGTCGGCTGTGGCGGCCGCATTGGCGACGCTCGCTTCCACCGCGCGCCTGACACGTCCCCACAGGTCCACCTCCCAACTCGCGTCGATCGTGGCGGACAACGAGTTGCGCACGCTCGAACCGCCGGCAGTGGTCGACGCGCTGCTGCTGCCACGCGTCGCACCTCCACCCACGCTGACCGCCGGAAACAGTCCGGCGCGCGCCTGGTCGACCAGCGTCTGCGACTCGCGATAGCGCGCTGCCGCCGCGGCGAGCTGCTGGTTGGCCTCGGTGGCCGCTGCCTCGAGCCGATCGAGTTCGGCGTCGTTGTAGATCTTCCACCATGCTCCGCGCGTGAACTGGTCGGCCGGCGCGGCCGTTTTCCAGTCGCCCGCTTCCTTGTAGGCCGGCGACGTGGTGTCGGCAGGGCGCACGTAGTCGGGGCCCACGGTGCAGGCGGCGAGCAGCGCGCAAAGCGCTGCGTAAAGGATGGAGCGGATCGATTGACGAATCATGGGATGGCAGGCGCATTGATTGCGGCACCGCGTGTGCCGCGCCGCGGACTGTGGGCGCTGGCCCACAGCCGGAACCGGTCGAGGTACAGGTACACGACCGGCGTGGTGTAAAGCGTCAGCAGCTGCGACAGCAGCAGCCCGCCAACGATGGAAATGCCGAGCGGCCGGCGCAGTTCGGCGCCTTCGCCGAAGCCGATGGCCAGCGGCAACGCACCGAGCATCGCCGCAAGCGTCGTCATCATGATCGGGCGAAAGCGCCGCTGGCATGCTTCGAATATCGCCTCGCGCGGCGCGAGTCCGCGTTCGCGCTCGACCGAAATCGCGTAGTCGACCATCATGATCGCGTTCTTCTTGACGATGCCGATCAACAGGATCACGCCGATCAGCGCAATCAGGCTGAACTCGATGCGGTAGATCAGCAGCGCGAGCAGCGCACCCACGCCCGCCGACGGCAGCGTCGACAGGATCGTCAGCGGATGCACGAAGCTTTCGTACAGCACGCCGAGCACGATGTAGACGGTCAACAGCGCGGCGAGGATCAGCCACGGCTGGTTCGCGAGCCCTTGCTGGAACGCCCGCGCGGTGCCCTGGAACGAGCCGTGCACGTCGTTGGGTACGCCGAGCTTGGCGATCGCATCGTCGATCGCGGTTTGTGCGGTCGACAACGACACGCCCTCGGGCAGGTTGAACGACACCGTAGACGCAGCGAACTGGCCCTGGTGGTTGACCGACAGCGGGGCGTTGCTCGG
>JBDTJK010000041.1:0-11959 GCA_039935875.1 Casimicrobiaceae bacterium | reverse complement strand
GAGCCGATCGCGCCGGTCTGGCGCACGCTCTCGATTTCCTTCTGCGTCAGCGCACGCACCGCAAGGATGCGCTGCCACTTGGCGAGCAGCGTGTCGGCGTCGGCAATGTCCATCCACGTGTCGTTCCACACGCGTGCGAAGATCGTCTGGTCCTGCGGCGACAGGATCTGCCACGCTTCCTCGCATGTGAACGAAAGCACCGGGGCGAACGTCTTCAGCAACAGGTCGCGAATGTGCGCCAGCGCGGTTTGCGCCGAACGTCGGGCAACGCTGTCACGTGGCGTCGTGTACAAGCGGTCCTTCAATACGTCGAGGTAGAAGCCGCCCAGGTCCTCCGAGCAATACTTGAGGAGCCGTTGCACACCGAGGTGAAACTGGTAGTCCGCGTAGTCGCGTTGCGCGGCGGCGACCACCGCTTGCGCCTGTGCGATCGCGTAGCGGTCGATCTCCAGCAGCGAGTCATTCGCAACGGCGTCCGCGTTGGCTTTGAAGTCGCTCGTGTTGGCCATCAGGAAGCGCAGCGTGTTGCGGATGCGCCGGTAGCTCTCGACGACGCGCTTCAGGATCTCGTCGGAGATCGACAGGTCGCCGGAGTAATCGGTGACGGCGACCCACAGACGCAGGATTTCGGCGCCGAGCGTGTCGGAGACTTTCTGCGGCGCAACGACGTTACCTCTCGACTTCGACATCTTGCGGCCGTTGCCGTCCACGGTAAAGCCATGCGTCAACAGCGCCTTGTACGGCGGCCGTCCATTGAGCATGCACGATACCAGCAGCGACGAATGGAACCATCCCCGATGCTGGTCGGAGCCTTCGAGATACAGGTCCGCGGGAAATCCGGTCTGCTGCGGATGCGAGCCGAGGTGCCGGATGCGGCCCTGGGGACCGCCCATCACCGTCTGGTGCGTCGATCCCGAGTCGAACCACACGTCGAGCGTATCGGAGAGCTTGCGGTACCTATGCGGATCGACACCGAAATCCTCGTGCGTGGCCGCGAACCAGGTGTCGATGCCGCCCTCCTGCACGCGCGCCGCGGCGAGCTCGAGTAGCGCCGGCGTGTCGGGATGCAGCTCGTCGGTGACGCGGTCGACGAAGAACGGCAGCGGCACGCCCCACTGGCGCTGGCGCGACAGCGTCCAGTCGGGCCGGTTGGCGATCATTCCCGCAAGGCGCGCCTTGCCCCATGCGGGAAAGAACTGCGTGGCGTCGATGCCCGCGAGCGCCAGGCTGCGCAGCGATTCGCCGGGCTTGGTGCCACGATAACCGGAAACGTCGTCCATGCCGGCAAACCACTGCGTCGTCGCGCGATAGATGATGGGCGTCTTGTGGCGCCAGCAATGCATGTAGCTGTGCAGGTACTTCTCGACGTGCAGCAAAGCGCCGACCGTTTCCAGCTGCGCGACGATCTTCGGGTTGGCGTCCCAGATCATCATGCCGCCGAACAGCGGCATGTCGGCCGCGTAGTGCCCATCGCCCTGTACCGGCGTCAGCAGGTCATCGTCCAGCACGCCGTAGCGGCGGCAGGAATTGAAGTCGTCGATGCCGTATGCGGGTGACGAGTGCACGATGCCGGTGCCCTGTTCCAGCGTGACGAAGTCGCCGAGGTAGATCGGCGAATCGCGATCGAGCCAAGGGTGGCGAAATGCGATCAGCTCGAGCGCCGCGCCCTTCGCCTGCCCGACGATCTCGCCGGCAAGCGCGTAACGCGCGAGGCAGCTTTCGACGAGCGACGCGGCGAGCAGCAGGTGCCCGCGCGGCGTTGCCACTAGCGCATAGTAGAAATCGGGATGCACGTTGAGCGCCTGGTTGGCGGGAATCGTCCACGGCGTGGTCGTCCAGATCACGGCCGCTATCGCGCCTGCCGGCGCCTGCGCAAGCCCGAACGCGTCGGCAAGACGTGCGCGTTCGCGTTCGGCAAGCGCAAACGCAACGTCGACCGCCGGATCGACGCGATCCTCGTATTCGACCTCCGCTTCGGCCAGTGCGCTCTGGCAATCGAAGCACCAGTTGACGGGCTTCAGTCCGCGATACAGGTAGCCTTTTTCGAGCAGCTTGCCGAGCGTGCGTATTTCATCGGCCTCGTTGCCAAAGTCCATCGTCGTGTACGGATGCCCCCACTCGCCGAGCACGCCGAGGCGCTGGAACTGCGACTTCTGCCGCGCGATTTGCTGCGTTGCATAGTCGCGGCACAACCGCAGGGTTTCGGCCACGGGCAGGTGCTTGCCGTAGGTTTTTTCGATCTGCACCTCGATCGGCATGCCGTGGCAGTCCCAGCCCGGCACGTACGGCGCATCGAAGCCCGCCATCGTGCGCGTCTTCACCACCAGGTCCTTGAGGATCTTGTTCAGCGCATGGCCGATGTGCAGGTCGCCGTTGGCGTAGGGAGGGCCATCGTGCAACACGAAGCGCGGGCGCCCCGCCGATGCGCGACGGATCGCGCCATAAATGTCGCGTTGCTGCCACTGCTCCACCCACAGAGGTTCGCGCCGCGCCAGGTCGCCGCGCATGGGAAACGGCGTGTCGGGCAGGTTCAGCGTGCGCTTGTAATCGGTCTTGCCAGCGTCGTCGGTCATTGCTCAGTCTGGATGCGTCGAAAACCAGTCGCGCGCCTGCGCGACATCGGTACGGATCTGCGAAGTCAGCGCCTCGAGCGTTTCATAGCGCGCCTCATCACGCAGCTTGTGCAGCAGTTCGACGCTGATCCGTTTTCCATAGATGGGTTCGTCAAAGTCGAAAACATAGACTTCGAGCAGCGGCTTGCCGCCATCGGCGATCGTCGGTCGCACGCCGATGCTGGCCACTGCCGCGCGCGCCGTCGCGCCCAGGCCATGCACGTGCACCGCGAATATGCCGCGGACCGCAGCCGGACCCCGCAACGCGATGTTGGCGGTCGGAAACCCCAGCGCGCGCCCCCGCTTGTCGCCGTGCGCGACGCGTCCTGCGATGGTGTATGGCCGGCCGATCAGCGCCGTGGCGCGCGCAATGTCACCATGCGCCAGCGCCTCGCGGATCGCCGTCGACGATGCACGTTCCCCGTCGACTTCGACCACCTTCATGCATTCGATGCTGAACGTGCGCGCGCAGCGGCGCAACACGCCAACATCGCCGGTGCGGTCCTTGCCGAAGCGGAAATCGTTGCCCACCAGCACCCAGCGCACCCCCAGCCGGGTCACCAGCACGTCCTCGACGAACGCCTGCGGCGACATCCGCGCCAGCGTGGCATCGAAACGGGCCACGATCGTGCGGCGGACGCCCGCGCCGCGCAACAGCTCGAACTTGGCGCGCCGGGTGGAAATGCGTGGCGGCGCGGAATTGCGCGCGAAGAATTCCCGCGGATGCGGGTCGAATGTCAGCACGGCCGGAATCAGGCGCAGGTCTTCCGCGGCTTCGCTGAGCCGGGCCAGCATCGCCTGATGGCCGCGATGCACTCCGTCGAAATTGCCGATCGTCAGTGCGATCGGCGAGTCGGCCTGCCGGGGCAGCCCGCGGATAATCCGCACGTTGGGTCCGCGCCGCACGCGTTGACGCGGTGCGGCAATGTTCGCCAAAACGTTGAATTATAGCGGAATTCGACTCGCGGGCTTCAGCCAGCGAAATCCCAGGCGCGAAGTTGCGACAGCGCCGGGAAATACAACGCGAGCTTGATCGGTCGCGAGTCGAGCGAGCGCAGCACGCGCGCATACCCTTCGAGTTGAGGGCGGTGGCGTTCCTCCTGCGCCGCCATGAATGCACCCATGTCACCGCCTTCATGGCGCGATGTCTTGAAATCGACGATCCAGCGCGTGCCACCGGCGACAAACGTGCGATCGATGACGATTCGCGCGACGCCGGCGTCGATCGCCACCGTCAGCGCCCATTCGCTGGCAACCTCGGTGTGCGAAGGATCGAACAGCCAGCGGCCTTGCGGATCGTCGAGCGTGTTGACGACGGCGTCGATCACGCGTGACGCGGAATCATCGTCAGCAGCAGCGGCGCCGTGCTCGATCACGCCCAGCGACGCGAGTTCGGCCTCGATGCGTGGCCGCAGTGCCGCAATTGCCGTCGGGTCGACATTGCGCGGATCCAGCTGCGCAAGCAGCCGGTGGACGACGGTGCCGATCGCCGCGGCGTTGACCTGCGCCCAGTCGTAGACCAGCGAATCCGCGCGCACTTGCGGCAATTCGGCCGACACGAGATCAACGGGCACGTCGATCGGTACGCGCTCCGCCGGCAGGCGGCACAGCGGTGGTGCGGATGGCGGGCGTGCCACTGCGGCGAGCCGGCCCGCATCCGGCACGCCAGCTTGCGCGGCAAGCGCGTCCCACAGCATGGCCAGCGACGTGTTCCTGCGCGGAGCTTTCCAGCGCAACTCGCCATCCTTGCCGTCAGCATGTGCACTACCCACCGCAGTCAGGTGCAAGCGCCGTCGCGCGCGCGTGAAACCGACATACAACAGGCGCGCGAGTTCGGCGGCGGCGTCATCGTCTTCCATCGCCTTCAGCCACGCATCGATCGGATCGGGTGCCTCCTCGTCGCGGGCGCGCGGCGTGCCGATCAGCAGTGCGCGATCGCCCTGGCGTGCACGCCAGCGCAGCAATCCCGACGTGCCGCCGCCGGTCGGGCGTCCAAGGCCGGGCAGCACAATGGCATCGAATTCGAGGCCCTTCGCGGCGTGCAGCGTCATCACCTTGACCCTGGCCTCGCCGACAGCGGGCGCATCGGCCTTCAAGTCGGCGGCTTCGTCCTGCAGCACGTCCCAGTCGTCGATATCGCCACCGCGATCATGGCGGGCGATCAGCGCCAACATGGCGTCTGCCGCAACGATGTTCGACGCATCTTTGCCGTAGCACGCGGGGCCGCCCAACGCGAACCACGCGGCGCGCACACGCGTCGCGAGCGGTGCTTCGCGCACCTTGGCCATGCGCGCGAACACGCCTGCCAGCGCGCGCAAGCGGCGCGCACCGTCCGCCGACAGCCGCGCGTCGAGCGCGCGATCCTGCAGCACCCGCCCCGGTGCCCGCGCCACCGATGCCTCGGCGACGATCAACAGGTCGGCCAGCACGATCCCGCACCAGGGCGCGCGCAGCACGCTTAACATCGCCAGCGAATCGGCCGGTTGCGAAAGCGCACGTGCGAGCCACAACAGGTCGCGCGACAGGGCGCGTTCGGCCAGCGCATCGAGCTTGATGGCATCGTATGCGATGCCGCTGTCGCGCAATGCGCCCAGGACGTCGTCGACATGCCTGCGCGCACGCACCAGGATTGCAACGTCGGCCAGACCGTCTGCCAGCGCCTGGCGAACGTGCGCGACGACGCGAGCCGCCTCGTCGCTCGCGTCGTGCGCATATTCAAATGTCGGCAGGTCGGCTGTCGCCGGGATTGCCGCAACGGCGGTGCCGAATCCCACGGCAGTCGACGTACGCGTTGCCACCGCGGCCAGCACGCGCGGAAACGTCGCATTGACGTGCGCGACCAGTGCGGCCTGCGAGCGAAAATTGCGCGACAGCCGCAACATGCCGACGCGGACAGCGCCGATGCGTCCGCTGGTCGCCGCGTCGAGGAAGTTGCGTACGTCCGCCTCGCGGAACGCGTAGATGCTCTGCATCGGATCGCCCACTACGAACAGCGTGCGACCGTCGTCCGCCTGCCACCCGGCCGTAAGCCGCTCGATCAGCTGCAGTTGCCGCTGCGAGGTGTCCTGGAATTCGTCGATCAGCAGATGCTCGATGCGCAGATCCTGGGCCAGAAGCAACGGCGACGGCGCGTCGGAGCTGCCGAGCGCCTGCAAGGCGCGCAACGTCACTTCGCCGAAATCGCAGGCGTTCTCGGCACCGAACACGATGACAAGTTCGGCAGCGACGCGCGGGAGCACCTCGATCAACGCATCGATGAACGCCCGCGCGCGCGGCGAATACGTGGGATCGGGCAGCGCGCGTGCGCGGTGCAGTGCGCTGGCGAGGCCCGGCATAGCGCCCAGCGTGGCAAGCCACGCTTGCGCGCGTTGCTTCATCGCGCGCCGCAGCTCGGCACCGTCGCCGCGGCCGATTGCCGGAAAGCGCGTCGGTGTCTGGCGAAACACGCCGTCCTTCGTCAGCAGCCAGTCGGCGATACCACGCCAGTGCGGCAGCACGGCAACCTGCGGCGCCGGCAGGCCGCCTCGCCGATGCAGCGCATCCAGCACTTCGTCGTCTTCGCACGCGTCGCTCGCGTGACGTGCCAGCGGGGCCAATTCGTCGACGCAATCTCGTGGCCAGCGCGCGCAAAGGTCCGCCAGCGCGCGTTCCACTTCGTCGGCCAGCGTGCGCTCGAGCGCCTCGCGTGACGGCGCGTTTCGCAGCGACAACAGCGGCGGCATCCACTGGTCGCGCTTGTCGAGCATCGACGCCAGCAGCTCGACCACGCGATTGCCGTCGTTGTCGAAGTGCCGCAGCAGCGTTGTCCATGCCGGGTCGTCGGCGGCCGCCGACTCGATCGCACGCTGCGCCGCGGCGCGATACAGTGGACGGGCATTGTCGATGACCGACGGCGCGCTGCCGCTTTCACTGCTCACCGGCGCCTGCGTGGCGATGCGCATCGCCAGTGCGTCCAGCGTGCCGATGTCGAGACGTCCCGGATGTTCGAGCAGGTGCCATCCCAGGCGCTCGTCCTGCTGCAGTACCGCCTGCGCCAGTGCCTGCGTGCGCATGCGATGCGCGGAATCCGACTTGTCCCCTGAACGCGCATCGGCCAGCGCCGCCATCACGCGCGCGCGCATTTCGGCCGCCGCCTTGCTGGTGAACGTCGTCGCCACCACGCGCTCGGGTGTCTGCGCGTGCGCCAGCAACGCCAGCATGCGCTGCACCAGCAATTCGGTCTTGCCGGATCCGGCTGGCGCCTGCACCAGCCACGACGCGTGCACGTCGAGCGCACGTACGCGCGCGGTTGCGTCGGCATCGACCAGCGCCTGCGCTGCCGGCAACGCGGTGTGGGCAAGCGTGTCGTTGTCGACGTTCATGCCGGATCGACGCCAGCGGCATCGTCGTCGCCGTCATCGCCATCAGCGAGTGCACGCAGATCGATGCGGCAGAAAGGCTTGAAGTCGCACCGCGCGCAAGGATTGGGACGCTCGCGCGGCAGTACGGCCGCATCGCCATCGCGAAACGCCACGGCAAGCGCACCAAAGCAGCGCTCCCACCAATTGCCGAGTGCGGCGAAGTCGCGCAGCCCGCCGCCACTCGCCACGTCCGGCGTGGCGAGTCCGTTCCAGCCGGCCGCGTCATCGGCGATTCCGCGCACGTCGAATGCGCCAGTCTTGATCGAAACCAGCGCCGCCGCGCGGACCCGGGTCGCCGGATCAATCTGTTGCAGCGCCAGCACATAGAGGCCAAGCTGGGGTGCAACCGGGCGTTCGATCAGCCACTGCCGGACCGATGGCAACGCACCGGTCTTGTAGTCGATCACCGCGACGCCATCCTCGAGCGCGTCGACGCGGTCCATCCGCAGGCCAAGGTCGAGGCCGCCGATCGCCAAACGTGCGAGCTTCTCGCTGGCGACGACGCGAAAGGGCGGTCGCTTCGCTTCGTGGGTGCGCAGAAACGTGACAATCAGCTCGATGAGGCGCGGCGCCTCGACGGCGGCGCTGACCGCCGGCAACGCGCGCCAGCGGGCTTCCGGAATCGTGCGCCGCGCAATTTCGACGGCGGCGGCAACGCGCGAATCCAGCGCGTTGTCATCCAGCGCCCGCAACGTCGCCTGGTCGCCGAGCGAAGTCCATACCGCTGCCATCGCGGCATGCACCAGGTTCCCGCGCTCCATCGCCGTGAGGCCGATGCCCGCGCGCGGCCACGCGTCGGCGTGCAGGCGTATCGACGCGCCGGCACGGAACGCGCAATCGCTTTGCAACTCGATCACCCGCACGCCCCCCTTTATCCGGCTTGCCATCGGCAATGCGGGCAAGCGCGCATCGGCCAGGTACTCGAGCGCGCCGGCCATGGCGATTGCGTGCATCGTCGGCGTGGGCTGGGGTGGCCGTGCAACCAGTGGCCAGTCACACAGCGGCGACACGCTGCGCGGCGGCGTCTCGGTGGAAGCCACATGGCTGGCGACGACTTCGCGCGCGGACGATGCGAGTTGCGTGGTCAGCCGCTGCGCACGCTGCAACGTATGCTCGGCGCTCGCGTGCACGACTCCCCTTGCACGCTGCCACGCAGTCGGCAGGAAAGCTTCCGGTACGACGGGTGCAGGCCACGCGTCGGCGTCCATGCCGGCGAGCCACAGGCCGTCGTTGTCGAGACCGGCTGCTTCGAGGACGCCGAGTACATGAATCCGTACCGGCGCGCCTTGCGGCTGGAACGGCGTGCGCGAGCAGTAGGCGCGCAGCGAAGCGAGCGCGGAAGTGGCATCGAGGCGCGGCTCGACGAGTGCCAGCGTGCGCCACTCGCCAAACGCGCGCGACAGCGCCTCGTAGGCCTGGTACGCGGCGCTCGACTGCGGCATGTCGCCAGGCCAGCCGCAATTGCGCAACGTGGCGGCCAGAAGGTCGGCCCACGCGGCAGGCGAACGCGCCGTGGCGCGCCGCAGTTCCTGCGAGGCGGCGATCAACGCCTTGCGCAACGGATCGTCGTCGACCAGTTCCTGGATGACCACGGTCAACGAAACGCTGGTCACGTTGCGCTCGCGCCAGGCGCGCTCGTGCTGCGCGCGGGCGGCCGCGGCCTCGATTCCGCCCGCGAGATACGGTGAACGCATCAATGCCGCAGCGCGGGCCAGCGGCAACTGGCGTTGCGCGAGCTCCAGCAGGTCGAATGCAGTCACCGCCAGCGCATGTGCGGACAGGGGCGCCGCCAGCGACACGTTGTAGGGCCGTACGCCATCCAGCTGTGCGCGTGCGATCGATTGCGGGCGCAGGACCTCGTCCGCCAGTTGGACCACGAGCTCGAGGCGCGACGACAGGTCGACCACGGCGATCGTCGTTCGCGCCTGCGCGTCGGCGAGCGTGCGCTCGCGCGCCCACTGCAGCGCCGCGACCAGCTCGTCGGTGGGCGTGCGGTATTGCGAGCGAGTGCATGGCGTGGCGCGCCGCTCCGGTTGCTGCACATGAATGCTTGCACCCGCCGCGCGCAGCGCGTCGACCAGCCGCGTCTGCTGTGGCGTGAATTCAACGAAGCCCGCGAGCACGATCGAGCGGCCAGCGACGAATCGCGAATCCGCACTGGCCTCGATCAGGCGCTCAGGCAGTTGTGCGGCGTCGATCGCCGACAGCTCGCCGGCACTGCGCAGGAAACGCCGCGACCAGCGCGCAAACGCTGCCGCGTCGTCGCCACCGCCGCTGAATTGTTGCGGGCTCTCCTGCGGTTCGGCGTAGGCGCGAAACGTCGCCCACGCCGATGCAGCGCGTTCTGCCGCGCCGCGCGTATCGAGCAATTGCAGCGCATCGGCGTCGACCGCACGTTCCCACAGGCGGGCGGCTTGCTGCGTGTTGAGCAGCGTGAAGGGGGTTTCCCATGTTCCCGCGGACAATGCATCGATCCACAACGTATTGAGCCACGCGTTCCAGGGCAATGCGATCGGCGTCGGCCACGTAGTTCTCGCTGCCGCCAGTTGCGCGCGGTCGAAGTCGTCCGCCAGGTGCCGCGCAAGGCGATTGTTGGGCGTGACAACGACCGCACCTGCGGCGAACGCGTTGGTAACGGAGGCGTCGGACATCGGGGCGTCAGTAGCGCGGTTGGGGTCGGTCGGAGGCAGGTGGCGCAGACAAGTACGGTCGCCGCGCCAAAAATGCAGTTGCGCAAATCACCGCAATCTTGGGAAACTGTAGCAGTTTTGCCAATCCAGGGAGAAACCGGTCATGGCTGCCTATATCATCGCCGACTCGAACGTCACCGATCCATCAACCTACGACCGCTATCGTGCACTGGTGCCCGCTGCGCTCGCCGCCTACGGGGGGCGATTCCTGGCGCGCGGTGGCGAGGTCGCCGTGCTGGAAGGCGAATGGTCGCCCAAACGCGTGGTCATCATGCAGTTCGACGACCTTGCGGCGGCACGGGCGTTCTACGACTCGCCCGAATATCGCGCCGCCCGCGACGTGCGCAAGGGTGCGGCGCACATCGACCTCATTGCCGTCGCCGGCGTCTAGCGTCAGTCGTTGCCGCGCACGAGTGCGGCGCCTGTGTGCATCGCTGCCGGGGACAATGCACGCACTGGCGTCGCCGTGGCTGTCGTGTGTCCGCTGGTCATGAACTCGGGCAAGCGTGGCTCCGCCTTGCGTGCCGCAGATTTCCATTCACCGCACCAGTCGTCCTCACGAATCGTCGGCCACACGCCTTCGATCATGTATGCCTTGGCGTTGATCGGCGACAGCGACGGCGCGTGGCGCCGGCATTGACCGACGCCCTGGCCCTTGTTCGGACGATCGAAAAACTGGCAGTTGGAGCAGTGGTCCACGATTGGGGTCTCCCTGAAATGCACGTCGGTACGAGGTTCACGCATCGCGCAAAGCGAATCAGCGCCTGCATGTGGATTAGCAAATTCTCTGCCAGTACGCTGTACTGTCGCGCCGGCCCTGCGCATTGCACGATCGTGGTGCGCGGCATCGGTGCGGACGCGCAGCGGCAGCCTCTCGCAAGCACGATTGCACGGCCATCGGCCAGAAGCATCAGGCGCAAGCGGAATCGCGCGCGACAGTCGCGGTACAGGGGCGTTAGTAGCGGGGCAGCGGCGTCAGTGGCGATACAGCGGCAGGAATCCGCGCAGCGTGGGCGAAGGGCGCACCCGCTGCAGCACGATTCGCGCACGCGCAATGCGTATTGCGCGCGAAATGCCGCCGGCGGTTACAGCGGCACGCAGCGGCCGGCGCTGCAGCCGCAATTTGCGGCGTGCGCACACACGCGGGCCCGCAGGCGCGGCGCGCGTGGCATTCGCGCAAGGCTGCGTGGAAAGAGTGGTCACCGACCGCATCGCTGTTTGCAGTAAAGGAAAGTAACTTCCCGGTGACCAAAGTCTGTGCGAATCACGCGGCCAGCGACGCAAGGACTGCGTTCAACGGCGCCGGCACGCGCTGCACGCGGCGAAACGGGCGCGGCAGTTGCGCGTCGAGTTCGGCTTTCAGTTCCAGGTCGGCACGCCGGGCTTCCTCGTCCAGCGCGCGATCGTACGACTTGCGCGCCTCGTCGTCGCGCAGCACTTCGTACGCAGCGTGAATCAGGCGCACGAGCGCGGATAGGTCTTTGTCACCACTTGGCTCGCCGGCATCGAAGCGCTCGGTGAGTTGCGCGTACGCCGCCTCGATGCGCGTCGGCGATGCGCCGGGAGGCAGTTCGAGATAGTCGTAGTGCGTATAGTTCATGGTGGTTCTCCTGTCGGATTCGGCGGGCTGTGCGCCCTCTCGAACCTATCTAAGCAGCAAGTGTGCCAGCCCAGGGAACCACGCGGATGTAGCGTTCAAGTCATTGTTTTATTTACACACCGTCGGCGCGCGATCGCATACCCGGCCAACGCTGGCCCAGTGGCGGCGTGATGCCCATCACGGGCAGGAACACGCCGATCGTGGTGCGTTCTGACCGAGCGCACGCGACCGGACACGGCGCCTGACGCGCGCGAAGTTACAGCTTGCGCACCAGTCCGACCATGACGCCGAAGATCTCGAGTGCCCCTTCGGGGCGGATTGGCGCATAGGCCTTGTTTTCGGCGCGCAGGATGAATTGCCCATGCTCGTTGTCGAGGCGCTTCAGCGTGAACTGATTGTCGACGATTGCCACGACGATCTCGCCTTTGTGCGCCGTTGCACGTTTTTCCACCACGACCAGGTCGCCCTCGAAAATCCCGGCGTCGATCATCGAGTCGCCCTTGACGCGGATCAACACCGTCTGCGACGGGTGCTCGATCAGGTAATCGTCGAGCGTCAGCGCATCGCTTTCGCTGTCCTCGACGGCGTCGGGCATCCCGGCGCGTACCGGTGACAGCGCCAGCGGACGTGCGAAGAAGCGCTTCGACGGCGCCAGCC
>JBDTJK010000040.1:0-4807 GCA_039935875.1 Casimicrobiaceae bacterium | reverse complement strand
CAGGTGGTGAATATGATCCCAATACAGAAACTGTCACGGTGAAATCCTTTAGCGGGTTGGCGAACATCAGGCTTGAATATTAACGCAATTTGTTTTAGCGTTTAAACTTATAAATTTCTACGAATTATTATTGTAGGAATATAGAAGCAGAAATGCCTCAGAGAGTTAGTTGTCAAATACATAAACATTATCGGGTGATACAATTTTAGTAAAAGCGGAAGCTTACAGTACTGTATATATAGCTTAGATATGACTCCGAATTGCCGAAAAAAAGCCTCAAACGCAAAATTGAAAATGACAGTTTGATAAAATTCCATCGTTAATAAGCTCCCTGCATGACAGCTAGAGCATTCATTATAAAAAATCAAATTAAACAAATAGACTACCTCGTGTACGTGATAGCCTATTTATTTATATAACAGTAGAAAGGTATTAATTCTGGACTGCCTTAGGATTACTGGCCATCTCATCCTGCGGAATCTGCATTGTCATTCCCGAAACAGGAAGGCTATTAAGATTAACATGATCCGTTGAGCCCGTCCTATTCACAGGAACGTTCCAACGTTTGTTGTTATAAAATTCAAGCCCATTTTCTCCCCACATTTCAATACGCGTTTGCAATTGAACCATTTGCAGGGGAGTCATAGTAGCCATTGAAGGATAAGTAGCGCATGTTAAAGGGGCAACACCAGTGCGTGTGCGTGCTGCAAGAAGAATATTTAAAGTAGCTTCTGCGCCTGAGCCATCTCCACTCTGTGCCTGGGCTTCTGCCTTCATCAACAATACTTCAGAGGTACGCATATATACACAAGTTGTTTGATCTGAATGAATACCTACAGCATCAAAGCCCTGAGTAGATGCAAACTTGAAATTAATATAGGAAGGGAGCGTATTAACAGTCCCTGTTTGAGGATAAGTATAATCACCAAATGGAGAACCTCCCTGAAAACCATCTATACGATAATCATCATTTGCAATTTTATTATACAAACGATCGTCAATTCTTTTGTAGCCCAAATTCAAACCGCCATAGCTTCCGCTAAAGGGGTCCATCAAATCAACAAAAGCAGTATTTGCAACACCTACCGGAAAACCCAGTATTGCTTCAGGATCTACGGCATTATTTAAAAAACCATTAGTTGTCGGATCAAATATAGGATTCCCGGGAGTACCGGTATTTTTGCCACCGTATTCGGTTTGGCTCATCAAATCGGGATTTTGGCTCAATATGCCATTACTTGCTGAAATTGCTGTAGGCCAGTCCCCTGTAGCAAGGGATACACGTGCCAGTACGAAATTTGCTACCCCAAGATCAATGTCTGATAGATTAGCTGTGTAACCGACACCCGCGCTTTGAAGAAGTAAAATGGCTGAATCTATATCATTTTTTATAAAATTATAGGTATCAACGGATGATGACCGGGCTTGGTACGGCTGATTTGGGCTGAAAGTCGTGTATATAGGCATTCCCAATTTGCCGTTTCCACCTTGCAGATAAGCATCCTGGTAGTTTTCCATAAGAAAATTATAAGCGTAAGCTCTTACTACGAGTCCACTGGCCTTGGCATTTTCCAAAAAGGTATTATTCGCAACGATATTATTGGGAAGATAGTTAAGCATTTGATTAGCCCGCGTGATGAGGCCCCATGCAAAATACCAGTAAGGGACATTCAACCCCACATCTGAACTTTGAATATTTCCCAGGTCATACTCGATAGATCCAGCTAAACTGTTTAACCCCGCTTGATTACCAAGTACCATATCGTTCCCTTCGAGGCTTCGCATAACCGCCAGACCCTGGTTGGTATAATACGATGTATTGGCAGTGCCTTGACCAGTGATGCCACTAAAGTTGAATAGCAAGGGCATATTGTTAGCCATACTGCCAATGATCAATTTTATTTTAGCCGTATCGCCTGAAGCCAGCAAATCTTTGATTTGCTGATCGGTAATATTGTTTGGTGGTGCCACATTCAGGTCTTTTGAACAGCCTGAAAGAAACAGGATGGCTACAATAAGTAAACCTGTTAAATTATGTTTTACTTGTATCATCTTTTTTAATATTTAAATGCTTATTAATTTAATTTAGAAAGTAACATTAATACCTGCCGACATTGAACTCATTGGAAGATAATAACCAGAACCCACTTCCATACCACCTACCAGTGACAAACGGGGATCGATTCCTGAATGAGCGGCATAAAATAGCGGCTCCTGTGCTGTAATATATACCCTGATACCCTCGACCGATATTTTTTGCAAAGCAGCAGGACTGAATTTATATCCTAAGGTTACATTCTTAATATTCAAATAGGATGCGCTAAAAAGTGACATATCGGTGTAAGCCCATGCCCCGATAGTGGCCCCGGAAGTAAAATTCTCTGTTCCATTGTAAAATGCCATAGGGAATTTAGCATTTTTGTGTTCAGGAGTCCAGGTATTGTTAAATAATTCCTGAGATAATCCTGTACCAATGCCACCGCTTCTATAATAAGCATTACCATACGAAACACTGAAGAAATGGCCGCCGATCTGGTAAGCCACGACAGCACTTAAATCAAAGCTTTTATATTGAAACTCAGTAGTAAACCCTCCAACCCACGATGGCAAGACACTGCCCATAGAATATCTGTTTGCCATTGAATAATTAGTTGTGTTCACATACGAGCCTACCTTATTTCCCCCAAATAAATTATTATCAAGATCCGATTGCGTAACCGTGTGTTGGAACAATGGCAAGCCGGTATTTTGATCCACTCCTTTATATTTATAAAGGTAGTAATCGTAATAATCCATCCCTGCCCCACGTAGATAAACCGTATTCCCGGTTGTTGCACCGCCCGTTACGCTCCATCCATCGGTAGCCCCAAGAAACTTTCCACCAAGTGCGGGAACTCCCACACCAGGAGGGACACTTTGTAAGATGGTTCGGTAATGTGTACCGGTCAGGCCAACATTCCATCTAAAGTTTTTATTACGAATAATGTCACCATTTAACTCTAACTCAAAACCGCGGTTTAGTAAATGAGCATTGTTCCGTACTAAAGAAGCCTGTCCCATCGATAAAGCGAGTGGCTGTGAAAATACTGAGTTATCAGTATTTTTCTTATAGTAGTCAATAGATCCATTAATCCTGTTATTCAAGAGGGAGAAGTCAATACCCGCATCAAACGTTCGTGTATTTTCCCACGTTAAAGATGTATTTGGGAGCGCACCCTGTGTCAAATTAAAACTGGCTGGAATGCCAGTTCCATTACTAACGGTTTGATAATTTGCACCGTAATTCCAAATCTGATAACCCGAATAGTTTCCAATACCACTTTGATTACCAATTATACCATAGCTTGACCTCAGTTTTAAGTTATCCAACCATCCATTAGTAGCTTTCATGAAATTCTCAGCAGATATTAGCCATCCTAATCCAACTGACCAGAAAGTACCCCAACGATCCTTATTATATCGAAATTTAGAGGAACCATCTCTTCTCACTGAACCATCAAGGAAATACTTGCCCGTATAATTATAACTGGCTCTTCCAAAATAACTATCCAAAGCTACCATATCCCCACCGGCACCGGGCGTTCCAAAAGGTGCGCTTCCTGTATTGTAACGACTTGTAAAATTACCTGATCCGGTAAAATCATTAACAAGGGAGTAGGCAGAAGTGTAGTTTAAAGCTTGATTCTGCATTTGATAATATTCATGGCCCACAAGGGCAGATATAGAATTTGCGCCAAAATCCCTCTTCCAGTTTAATAACTGCTGCGTATTTATGACATTTGTATTATTGAAATATAGCCCTAGAGCTCCTACTCTTTGTGAAGCTCCGGTCGTCATATTTCCATATCTTAGGAGTTGATCAGAAAATCTTTCATAAGCGAGATTACCAGTAAAACTAAAATCCTTTAAAAAAGTTATCGTCCCATATCCTATCATGTCCAGGTCGTATGATTTATCATTATTTTTATCCTGTTGCAACAGGGCCGGCAGATCGTAGGGGTTGTTTTGAAAAGAAGTAGGCCCTAATGGAGAATAACTCACTCCCGCCTGGGAAACTACCAGATTACTGCCATCGGGCTTCTTTATAATGTTACCGCTTTGATCTCTGGCAAAAAGGGAAACCAGAGGATTCCCATTATCTACCCAATCGAAAACATTTTGTGAAACGGTACCAGGGTTACGACCATACCTGGTGGCTTGGTTTTCTGTATTCCGGAAGTCAAAACTTGTGTTAGCCCCAACTTTTAACCAACTTGTTAATTGGGCATTTACGTTGACACGTACATTATACCGCTTGAATGATGATCCTGTAATATAAGAAGGATCATCCAGCAGACCCCCGGATATGAAATAGTCCATCTTGTCTGTTCCTCCGCTGGCAGATAAATTGTGTTCCTGGCGAAATGGATGATTAAAAAAGTGGTTTGAATATGAACCTGCCGGGAAAAGTAATTTTGCGTCAGGATTTAATTTACCGTCCGTGTTTACAAGATATGAACCCGTAATAGTAGAACTGGCAGTAGTGCCGGATCCGGTGGGATTATAAACGGCACCGGGAACAGAGTATAACATCCAATTTCCTAAAGCATTACGCCCAAAGTTACCAGGAGCTGTTCCAGTCCCATTGTAATCAAACAAATGTTCGCTGGCAAATTGAGCTGCATCAGACGCTGACATATTTGGGTTTTGAACATTGGTACTATAAGTCCCGTTCGTTGAACTAGTTCCATTCACGCCATAACGAGCAGAATTATATATCGACTGCCATGTATATTCGTAAATATCTTTAGCATTTTCCATTAAGTCC
>JBDTJK010000039.1:0-6396 GCA_039935875.1 Casimicrobiaceae bacterium | reverse complement strand
GCGTGCCGTCCGCCGCCTTCACCTTCACTTCGCGCGACGTCAGGTTGGTCGGATTGTCATAGCGTCCCTGCGGCTGCAAGCGCGTGTCCGTGGTCTTGCGCGTGGCCGGGTTGTACGCGTAGTAGCCGCCGAAACGGCTCCATGCACCGGTATCGAAGATGACGCCGGGGACATTGCGATCGGTCACCAGTTCGTCGATGTCGCCCTCGAACGGCAGCGGCACCTTCTGCGTCTTGGCGCCCTTTGCATAGGCGAGTTTCAGCAGGTCGCTGACGCCGCCATTCATCCGCCGTACGTACAGCGCATCTTTCGCCGCGGCAAGTCCGGTGATGACGGCCTCGCTCGCAGGCACTACTTCCTCCGCATTCGCGAGATCCGGGTCGGCCAGCGAACTTTTCAGGATTCGAAAGCGCGATGCGCCCTTGTGCGTCAGCACGTAGACCGAGTTGCCCTGCACCGCGAGGTCGGTCACCGCATCGGCGGCATCGCTTAACTTGACCCACGGGATGTTGCCGCTGCGCAGCGTCGCAACCGGTGCCACGTAGAGGCGCAGTTCGTTCTGCACGCCGTTGATGACGAGGCCCACCATGTAGTCGGAGCCGGTCGGCAGGGCAACCGCAGTCATCTCCGCCGAATCGATCGCAACGCGCGGCGAAACACCGGCACCGAAGATGGCAACGTCCTTGTCGGGATCGTCGCCCAGTGTATGCAGGTACACACGCTGGTTGCGGAACTTGTCCGTCACTGGCGCGCCCGTTGCCAGTTTTTGCAGTCGGCCGTAGACCACGCCGCCACCGTCGGACGGGAATGCAGGGCTGGCTTCCTGTGCGCGATCAATGACGTCGCCGGTTTCCTTGCCGCTGGCCACGTCGATCAGGTGCAGCACGCTGTCCTCCGACCCGCCCACGGACATACCGTAGGCGAGCAGGCGGTTGTCGTGCGAAGGCGCGTAGTAGTCGATCGCGTTGTGGGTCCCGGCGGGCGCGGGCATCTTGTCCGGATCGACGAGCAGGCGCTCCGCGCCATCCAGACCATGACGGACGTAGAGCTTGGGCACGTTGTCGTCGGCGCGGCGTTTGAGGTAGTAGATGTAGTCGCCCGAGCGTTGCACGCCGCTGACGCGCGCCGGAGCGGCATCCGCGAAGCGCGTGATCTCGTCGAGCAGTTTCGCGCGTTGCGGGATGCGGTCGAGCGTGGCACGCGTGTAATCCGCTTGCGCCTTCATCCACGTGGCGACCTGCGGATCCTTGAGGTTTTCGAATGCGCGGTACGGATCGGCGACGCTGACGCCGAAATAGGTGTCGGTGGTGGTGCCTACCGGTGCCACCGGAGGCCGCGACTGGGCTACGGCAGATGTTGACAGCGCGGCCAGCACGCACGCAAGAAGCAGGCGCCAAGCTTGGTGAAGAGGATTCGACATGAATGTTCGCGGCGTAAATGAAGCGCGGATTATGCGCGCAAGGCCACTTCTTTGCGGCGGGGAACGGAGGTTTTGCCGCCGGCATCAGAGCAGCAAGTGCAACTGCCAATTTTATAAAATATAAAGTACAATAGTGAATGGCCGACATCACTGCCCGCTACACGACCAAGCGCGAGCAGGCGGTCGCGAAGGTGAAGGACGCGATCATGGCGGGCCGCTACCTGCCGGGACAGGCGCTCCGCCAGGGGCAGCTGATGGCCGATCTCGACCTCGGTGCCACCCCCGCGCGCGAAGCGGCGCTGGAACTCGTCGCCAAGGGCCTGCTCGTGCATGAATCACATCACGGGATGCGCGTCGCCGAGATCAATGCCGAGCGCGTCGCACATGTCTATGGCGTACGCGCATTGCTCGAAGCCGAAGCGGCGCGCCTCGCGGTGGCTCATGCGAGCGAACGCACGCTCGAACGCGTCAAGGCACAGCAGCGCGCGATGGAGGCCGCCTTTGCCGGCAATGACCTGCGCAAACTGGGCGTTGCCGATGGCCGCTTTCACCAGCTGTTGTACGAAGCGGCGGGCAATCCGGTACTGCTTGCACTGATCGAGCAGATGTGGGAGCAGTTCCCGCGCTACATGCTGTGGCGCAGTCCTGCGCGAGTCCGGCAATCGTTGGCGGAGCACGCCGAGATCGCGGTGTGTTTCCTGCGCCGCGATGCCGACGGCACCGCGCGCGCGGTATCGCAGCATGTGATGCATGGCCTCGATGCATTCAAGGTGATCCTAGCGGAGAAAGACCAGGAGAAAGTCAAATGACCATTGAAGAAGGCGCCATTCCCGCGTTCCGCGAGAACCTGATCCGCTATGGCGGCGACGTTTATCCGCAGATCGTCGAGAAGTCGCAGGGCTGCTACGTGTGGGATGCGGATGGCAACAAGATCCTCGATTTCACTTCCGGGCAGATGTGCGCGACGGTCGGCCACAGCCACCCGAACGTGGTCGCGGCGATCCGCAGGAGTTGCGACACTGCGCTGCACCTGTTTTCGGGAATGATCCCGCGCAGCGTCGTGCAACTGGCCGAAGCCATCGCGAAGATCGTGCCGAGGCCGCTGCGCAAATCCCTGTTCCTGAATACCGGCAGCGAAAGCAACGACGCCGCGCTGAAGATGGCGAAGCTGTACACCGGCGGCTTCGAAGTCGTGGGCCTGGGTGGCTCGTGGCACGGTGTCACCGGCAACGCGGGCGCCGTTTCGTTTGCCAGCGATCGCAAGGGCTATGGTCCCGGGATGCCGGGGTCGTTCGTGATTCCGGAGCCGAACGCGTATCGCTGTCCGGTGCGGCACTGCCGCGACAAGTGCGACCGTACCTGCATGCAGATCGGCTTAGAAATGTACGACATGCAGTCGACCGGCGCACCCGCGGCCGTGATCGCCGAGCCGGTGATCAGCGCCGGCGGCGTCATCGTGCCACCGGACGGCTACTTTGCGGCGCTGAAGGCGGAGGCGCACAAGCGCGGGATGTTGCTGATATTCGACGAGGCGCAAACCGCGTTCGGACGCGTCGGCGACTGGTTTGCCGCCACACAGCTCGGCGTGACGCCGGACATCATGACCGTATCCAAGACCCTCGGCGGCGGGATGCCGCTGGCCGGAGTCATCACCAGCGACGCAATCGAGGAGCGCTGCCACCAGCGCGGCTTCGCGTTCTACACGTCGCACGTTTCCGACCCGCTTCCAGCGACGATCGGTCTCGCGGTGCTGCAGACGATCGAACAGGAGCATCTGCTGCAGCGCAGCCGCGAGATGGGCGACTACCTGGCGAGCGGCCTGCGCACGCTGCAGCAGCGCCATGAGGAAATCGGCGATGTGCGCGGCAAGGGATTGCTGCGCGGCATCGAGCTGGTCAAGGACCGCGAGACGCGCGAGCCCTATCACGAGCTTGGCGCGATCACCACCCAGCGGTGTCTCGAGCTCGGCCTCAGCATGAACATACGCCGCCGGCCGGAACGTGGCTCGGTATGGCGGATCGCGCCGCCGTTGACGGTGACCCGCGCCGACATCGACCTCGCTATGTCCATTTTCGACCGTTCGCTGATCGAGTCGAAGTCGCTGATCGCACGGCAGCGGGCGGGTGGGCAGCTTGCGCCGCGCGCCGCATGAGCGTTTTAGTGCGCGACAGAGCCGTTACCATACGCTCTGGGTTCGACCAGGGCACTGGATCGGCGCATGATCGGGGGTGTTGACGGCCGATGGCGCAGAGGGCATTGTGGGCCATCGCCGGACCGCGCGGGTTCAATCACGCGGCGTAACACCGCGCTTACGCTGCGCGCATTGCCGCGTAACACTGTCGCAATCCGTTGCGACACCAATCACCTGTTGAGCGAGGACAAGACATGATCAGTAAATTCGCATCCATCGTTGCGGGCGCAATGGCGCTGGGGCTGCTGGGCGCCACCGTTGCCAATGCCGACGTGCTGAGCGACGTCAAGAATAAGGGCACGCTGGTAGTCGGCACCAAGGCTGACTATCGGCCATTCGGATTTCTCGATCCGTCGGGCAAGATCGTCGGCTTCGAGCCCGACCTCGCGGCCGACCTCGCCAAGCGTCTCGGCGTCAAGCTCGAGATCGTGCCGGTGGTCGCATCCAACCGGATCCAGTTCCTGCAGCAGGGCAAGATTGACCTGATGATCGCGACTGCGAGCGACACTCCCGAACGCCGCAAGATCATCGACTTCGTCGATCCCAGCTACTACGGCTCGGGCACCAACGTGCTGTCGCCGAAGTCCGCACATCTCAAGTCCTGGGGAGACCTGAAGGGCAAGAAGGTATGCCTGATCCAGGGTTCGTTCTACAACAAGGAGCTGCAGGAAAAGTACGGCGTCGAAGGCGTCGCGTTCCCGGGCACCGCCGAAGCCTACGCGGCGCTGCGCAACGGCAACTGCGTCGCGTTTGCGTACGACGACACCGCCATCGTCGGCGAAATGCTGAAGCCCGAGTGGAAGGACTATGAAATGCCGCTCGACTCGATCCTGTTCCAACCATGGGGTATCGGCGTCAAGCAGGGCGAGAAGAGCATGGTCGAGTTCGTGTCGAAGGCGACCGTCGATTGGCACAAGACCGGCTTCATCCAGTCGCTCGAGAAGAAGTGGGGCATCAAGCCCACGCAGTTCGCCGAGGAAATGCACGCCAAGTACAAGTAAACACGTTCCTGGCAACAACCTGAGCCGGCCGGGGAAACATCACCCGGCCGGCTCGTTATCATCCAGCCACGACTGATCGGGAAGGCCGATGCAGACTTTCTGGGACTGGTTTCGGACGTTGCACGACGCAAGCGGAATCAATCTCACGATTTTCTACGATGCGTTCGATCGGCGCCGCTTTGTCAGCGGCATGCTGATGACCCTCGAGCTATCGGCGATCTCCATCGTGGCCAGCGTGATGATCGGCATCGCGGGCGCATGGTTGCAAGGTTCACGACTGCGCTTCACGCGGCACGTCGTCTACTGGTACATCCAGTTCTTCCGCAATACGCCGCCTCTGGTGCAGATCTACTTCTTCTACTTCGGCGTCGGCGCCTTCCTGTCGACCGCTGGCGTGGGCGGCCATCCCGTACCCTTTGTCAGTAATGTCGCATGGGCGATCATTTCACTGTCGTTCTTCGCCGGCGCATTCAATGTCGAGATCTTCCGCTCGGGGATCGAAGCGGTTCCGCGGACCACGATCGAGGCCGCTGAGTCGCTCGGCTTCAGTCGCCTGCGCACCTACCTGCTGATCGTGTTTCCGCTGGCGTTTCGCATCAGCCTGCCAGCGCTCAACAACAACCTTGTCAACCTGGTGAAGACAACCACGCTGGCGTACGCCATCGCGGTTCCGGAGTTGTTGTACGTATCGAGCCAGATCTGGTCCGACAATCTCAACGTGCCGGAGATGATGAACGTGCTGCTGGTGGTTTACTTCGTCATGGTGGGCGCGCTGGTGTGGGTCATGAACCGCTGGGAACGCGCGATACACGTGCCGGGATTCGGCACATGAGACGCCCGGCGCACTGGTACGAAGTGGCGCACGCGGGAACCGACCTTCCCGTGTTGCTGCCGTCGGCGCGCGAGCTCGCACGCACGGCCGGCAACGAACGCAGCAGCGGGCATTTCGCGCTGCGCTTGCGCGCCGAGCATGGCATCGCGCTGCTGCTGTTGTTTGTCGTCGGCTGCGGCATCGCGCAGGCGCAGGCAGGTGCCACCGATCCGGCGATCCTCGCGACGCTGTGGAAATGGACGCCGGTGCTGTTGCAGGGATTCATGTTCAACCTTGCCATCAGCGTGATGGCGATGGCCGGCGGCACCGTCGCCGGCGTGCTGCTCGGGTTCGCGCAGTCGTCGCTGCTGCCCCCGGTGCGTGGCAGTGCATGGGTGGTCACGCAGTTCTTCCGCAACGCGCCGTGGCTGGTGCTGCTGTTCTACTGCATGTTCCTGCTGCCTTTCCAGGTAACGGTCTTCGGCGTGACGATCCCGATTCCGGACTGGATCAAGGCGACGTTCGGCCTTGCGCTGCCGGTGATGGCGAATGTTTCCGAAGTGCTGCGCGGCGCCGTGCAGTCGATCCCCACCGGACAATGGGAATCGGCAGCATCGCTTGCGTTCACGCGGCGGCAGACGATGTGGAAAATCATATTGCCGCAATGCATCAAGCGAATGTTGCCGCCATGGATGAACCTGTATGCGATCCTGACGATGGCGACCGTGCTGACGTCGATCGTCGGCGTCGCGGAGATCATGACACTGACCGCCCGCGTGCTGAGCGCCGAGAATCGACCGGGACTTCTGCTCGCGTTCTATAGTTACGTGCTGCTGCTGTTCTTCATCTACTGTTATCCGATCGCGCGCTGGACGGTGCGGCTGGAGGCACGCTATGCGGTCGATCGCTAGACACCGGGCGCAGTCCCGCGAAAGGGCACCAGAGTGAGCACCCCCCCGGCAGAGACCACCGA
>JBDTJK010000038.1:0-2865 GCA_039935875.1 Casimicrobiaceae bacterium | reverse complement strand
CTGCTATACCGCCGTGGCAATTTCAACGGCACGTTGGACCAGCTCATTTGCGATGCACTGCGCGCCGAACTCGGCGCTCCGATTGCGCTTTCCCCTGGCTTTCGCTGGGGACCATCGCTGCTCGCAGGTAACCGGATCACGATGCGCGATGTCATGGCTGCAACGGCAATCACCTATCCGGACGTCTATGTGCAGGAGATGACCGGCGCCGCACTGCACGCGGTGATGGAAGACGTCTGCGACAACCTGTTCAACCCCGATCCATACCTGCAGCAAGGCGGCGACATGGTACGCATGGGCGGCCTTGATTACGTCTGCACGCCTGGTGCGAAAATGGGCTCGCGTATCACCGGCATGACGCTCGACGATGGAACCGCGGTCGATCCCGCGAAGACCTACCGCGTTGCTGGCTGGGCATCGGTCAACCTCGAGCAAAACGGCACTCCGGTATGGCAGGTGGTGGCAAAGTACCTGCGTACGACCGGGGCGCTCAAGACGCCGAAGCTCAACCGGGTCAAGCTCGAGGGCATCGCCGGCAATCCGGGTTACCTGGTGAGCGCATGAGGAAGTCGTCCAAGCTGCCTGGTCTGGCGGCGCCCCGCGACAGCGCAATCGATTGCCAACGTCGACGGCACGTGCTGGCCGGTGCCGCTGGTCCGGTGGCCATCGCAGCTTCAGGCGCCAAGGCAGCGGATACGCCAGCGGCCTCCGTTCCTGCGGCTGCGCTGATCGCCAACCGGCCATTCGTCGAGCATCGGCTGATGCTGCAGCTTTCCGACCGCGAAGCCGCGAAGCAGGCAATGGTCTTGAGCGTCGCCTATAACGTCATCAAGGCGTACGGGCTCGATCATATTGCCATCGAAGTCGTCGCCTTCGGACCCGGCATCGATCTGCTGCGCGCCAATTCGCCGCATCGCAGCAAGGTCGACAGCCTGGTCGCGCAGGACGTGCGCTTCAGCGTTTGCATGAACACCGTAGAGACCATCGAGCGCGAAACCGGCACGCCGGTCGCACTCAATCCTCTCGCGATCAAGGTCCAAGTTGGCGTTGCGCGCATCCTGGCGCTGGCTGAAGGCGGCTTTACCGTCGTGCGCCCTTGACAATCGATGGCCCACGTCCAGAAGGTCGCAACGATGATCCGCAACACAGACCACATTGACCTTGACGAGTACCCGCCCCTCCTGGCTCCGCTGCAGATTCACCAGGTGCCAGGCAGCCAGATCTTCTATTCGCTAGGCCAGCCGGCTATTCCGAGTCATGTCAACGAGGGAAACACCTCGAATGCCGGCTTCATCATCACGCCGGAATCGGTGCTTGTTTTCGACGCACTCGGCACGCCGAGCCTCGGACTCGCGCTGCTGGAGGACATCCGCCGGCGCACGCAGGCGCCCATCCGTTACTGCATGATGAGTCACTACCATGCGGATCACATCTACGGCCTCCAGGCATTCAAGGATTACGCCGACCCTGTTGTCATCGCACAGGACAAGAGCGCCGACTACCTCGACTCGAACAATACCGAGGATGAATCGGCTGCACCGCGGCTCGCGCAGCGGCGTGTCGCGCTGGCGCCGTGGGTGAACGCGAAAACCCGCATCATCGTGCCGGATATCTATTTCACGCAGACGATCACCATCGCCCTCGGCAGCAAGCGCTGCGTGGTGAACTACGTCGGGCCCGCGCACTCGCAGAGCGACAGCATGATGATGGTCGAGCCCGATGGCGTGCTGTTTGCTGGCGACGTCGTGCAGAACAGCCGCATACCCTTCATCGGCAGCGCCACCGTCAGCACGCAGCACTGGCTCATGGAGCTCAACGCGATCGCCGCGCTGAAGCCACGCTTCATCATTCCCGGTCACGGTCATCCGTCGACCGATGTCATCGCAG
Organism: Casimicrobiaceae bacterium; assembly: GCA_039935875.1. GTDB lineage: Bacteria > Pseudomonadota > Gammaproteobacteria > Burkholderiales > Casimicrobiaceae > VBCG01. Next base: position 978 of record JBDTJK010000038.1, on the reverse strand, counting down.
CGCTTGACTTCACGCGCGGTTACCTTGAATTTCTGCGCAAGCAGATGGGGCAAGCCGTCGCGAACTGGAGCGATTTCGATACCGCTTACCAGCAGGTCGACTGGTCGAAATACCGCGGCCTGCCGGCGTTCGACGCCATCAACAAGGGTAACGCGTACCGGGTATTCCTGGAGATGGAAGCCAACGCCTTCCATTCTCCAGGCGCGCCACCCTCAAAATCCTGAATTTACTTAAGGACCATCATGCGCAAATTGCTCGCGACACTAGTACTACTGCTGCTCGGCAGCGCTTTCGTCAGCTTCCCGGTTTATTCGGCCACCGGTCCCAACGTGCATCGCGTGGTGATCCAAGTCGATGCCAACGATCCGGCGATCATGAATCTGGCGCTCAACAACGCGCAGAACATCGTCAACTATTTCAACGATAAACAGCAGGATATCAAGGTTGAAATCGTGGCCGATGGCCCCGGTTTGAACATGTTGCGGGCGGATACCTCGCCGGTTCACGTGCAGGAACGTATTCGGCAACTGAGTGAAAACAGCTTGCCTGCAGTCAGGTTTTCGGCCTGCGGGCACACCCGGGCGGTGATGGAAAAAGCCGAGGGCAAGCCGATACCGATCGTCAAGGACGCAACGGTCGTCCCTTCGGGTGTTGTGCGTGTGATGGAGTTGCAGGAGCAAGGCTGGAACTACCTGAAGCCGTAGCGCAACCGCACGGGGCGACGTCATCGCATCGCCCGCGTATCAATCCCACCGGCCGTTTTATGATACCGTATATTTATACGGTTATCTATCCTACGGATAGGAAGTCCAACCGCATGAGGTGTCTGCTGTGGCGGCGTATCACGGGTTGACGCGGGCGAGCCGACGGGGAGACGGAGTGGTTGTGCGTTGCCGTGGGGTTGTTTTTCCGCGTTGCGCGGGTGGCCCGGGGGCGCCGACGTGCGCGCCGGTTGTGGATGACGGCCGCAGGCGCGAG
>JBDTJK010000037.1:0-3445 GCA_039935875.1 Casimicrobiaceae bacterium | reverse complement strand
CGCAATACATGGCGGCGTTCCTGATCATGTCGGGTCTCGTCAACGGCGCGTTTGCCGCACTCGACGGCATCCTGTTCTACGTGTTCTTCGAGGCGATGCTGATCCCGATGTACCTGATCATCGGCAGCTGGGGTGGTCCCAACCGCGTGTATGCAGCGCTCAAGTTCTTCCTGTACACGCTGCTCGGTTCGTTCCTGATGCTGGTGGCGATGGTCTACCTGTACAACGCGTCGCAGAGTTTCGAGATCCTCGAATGGCAGAAACTGCCGCTGTCGATGGGTGTGCAGATCCTGCTTTTCGTCGCGTTTTTCATGGCCTTCGCCGTCAAGGTGCCGATGTGGCCGATCCACACGTGGCTGCCCGACGCGCACGTCGAGGCACCCACTGGCGGCTCGGTGGTGCTGGCGGCCATCACGCTGAAGCTCGGTGCGTATGGCTTCGTGCGCTTCATCCTGCCCATCGTTCCGGATGCAAGCCACCACCTGTCGGGGTTCGTGATCACGTTGTCGCTGATCGCGATCGTATACATCGGCTTCGTCGCGCTGGTGCAGGGCGACATGAAGAAGCTGATCGCGTATTCGTCGATTTCGCACATGGGCTTCGTCACGCTGGGATTCTTCCTGTTCAGCACGCTCGGCATCGAGGGCGCGCTGGTGCAGATGATCTCGCACGGCTTCGTATCGGCGGCGATGTTCCTGTGCGTCGGCGTGCTCTACGACCGGATGCACAGCCGGCAGATTGCCGACTACGGCGGCGTCGTCAACTCGATGCCGCATTTCGCTGCGTTCTGGATGCTTTTCTCGATGGCCAACGCGGGGTTGCCCGCGACTTCCGGCTTCGTCGGCGAATTCATGGTGATCATGGCCGCAGTCAAGTCCAACTTCTGGATCGGCTTCACCGCCGCGATCGCGCTGATTCTCGGTGCCGCATACACGCTATGGATGTACAAGCGGGTTTTATTCGGCGCGGTCGCCAACGCCAACGTGGCAGCACTGAAGGATGTCACGCGCCGCGAGTTCTGGCTGCTGGCGCTGCTCGCGTTCGCGGTGCTGGCGATGGGCATCTGGCCGAAGCCGTTTGTCGACGTCATGCACGTGTCGGTGCAGAACCTGTTGGCGCACGTCGCCCAATCCAAGCTCTAGTGTTCCGATGAACGACGATGAAGGCTGACCTTGCCACTGCGCTACCCCAAATCACGCTGCTGTGCGCTGCGTGCTTCATCCTGGTCGTCGATGTGTTCCTGCCGGCGTCGCGCCGTCACGTCAGCTACTGGCTGACCCAGGCTGCGTTGTTGTTGAGCGCGTGGCTGGTCCTCACCAACGTTCGCGCCGATCCTGTGCAGGGATTCAATGGCATGGTGATCGACGACAACATGGCCGACCTGCTCGAATTGGCGTCGATCGTCACCGTATCGCTGATGCTGTTCTACGGCCGGCGCTACTTCACGCTGCGCGGGCTGTTCACCGGCGAGACCTTCGTGCTGTGCCTGTTCTCGCTGCTTGGCATGATCGTGATGATTTCCGCCGGCAGCTTCATCACACTCTACCTTGGCCTCGAGTTGCAGGCGCTGGCGCTGTATGCGCTGGTAGCAATGCAGCGCGACCGTCGCGGCACTTCGGAAGCGGCGATGAAGTACTTCGTGCTCGGCGCGCTGGCGTCGGGGATGCTGCTCTACGGAATGTCGATGGTGTATGGCGCCACCGGATCATTGTCGCTGGACGGCATCGCCGAGGCGGCGCTCGGCGCGGACAGCGACAACCGGCTGTTGATGCTGTTCGGCCTGGTGTTCATCGTGTCGGGCATCGCGTTCAAGCTCGGGGCCGTGCCCTACCACATGTGGGTTCCCGACGTGTACGAGGGCGCGCCTACGCCGATCACGTTGTTGATCGGCACTGCGCCGAAGCTGGCGGCGTTCGCCTTCGCGCTGCGGATGCTGGCCGGAGGCCTCAAGGGCATGGAGTTCGATTGGCAAGGCATGCTGATCGTACTGTCCGCGCTGTCGATGGTGCTCGGCAACGTGGTCGCCATCGCGCAGTCGAACATCAAGCGCATGCTCGCCTACTCGCTGATCGCCCACATGGGCTACATGCTGCTGGGCTTTCTCGCCGCCGACCGCAATGGCTACTCGTCGGCGATGTTCTACACGATTGCATACGTGCTCACCAGCGTGGCGTCGTTCGGCATGATCCTGTTGCTGTCGCGCGCCGGCTTCGAATGCGATCGCATCGACGACTTCAAGGGTCTCAACCAGCGTTCGCCGTGGTGGGCGTTCATCATGCTGCTGGTGATGTTCTCGCTGGCTGGCGTGCCGCCGACGATCGGTTTCTACGCCAAGTTCTCGGTGATCGAGGCGGCGATCAACCAGGGATTCGTGTGGCTCGCCGTAGTGGCCGTGATGGCTTCGCTGGTCGGCGCGTTCTACTACCTGCGCGTGGTCAAGGTAATGTATTTCGACGACCCGGTCGACACGTCGCCCATCGATTCGCGCGGCGACGCGTCGGTGCTGCTGTCCACCAACGGTATCGCGTTGCTCGTGCTCGGCATCCTGCCACAGCCGCTGATGGGACTCTGCGCGATTGCGCTGACGCAATCGCATTTCTGACCGGCGCGTTTCGCTGTGGCTCGCCAGCTGGCTTTGCGCCCGGTAAACTGGCGCCTTCGAAGGCGGGGCGATTTCCCGCGGATTTCCGGATCGAACTGATGCGCGTCGGCTTTTTCGTCACCTGCCTGGTCGATTTGATGCGACCGAGTGTGGGCTTCGCTGCCATCGAATTGCTCGAGACTGCCGGTGCAAAGGTGTACGTTCCACCCGGACAGACCTGCTGCGGGCAACCCGCGTACAACTCCGGCGATCGACCCGACGCCATCGCGCTCGCGCGTCGCGTGGTCGATGCCTTCGAAGGCTGCGATTACCTGGTGACGCCGTCCGGCTCGTGTGGCGGCATGATCCGCACGCACTACGCCGACCTGTTTGCCGATGACGAGGGCTATCGCGCCCGCGCGGCAGCGCTCGCGGCGCGCAGCTTCGAGCTGACGCAGTTCCTGGTCGACGTGCTGAAGGTTTCCCAGGTCGCCGGTCGCTACGACGCAACCGTCACCTATCACGACTGCTGCGCGGGCTTGCGCGAGATGGGCGTCAAGGCGCAGCCGCGCGCGCTGCTGCACAGCGTGGCTGGGCTCGAACTCAAGGAAATGCCCGAGTGCGAGACCTGCTGTGGATTTGGTGGCACGTTCGCAGTCAAATTCGGCGAGATCTCGACACGACTTGCCGACAACAAATGCCAGCACATTGTCACCAGCGGCGCCGACGCCGTGGTGCTGGGCGATGTCGGCTGCATGCTGAGCATCGAAGGCCGGCTGCGCCGTCGTGGCGACACGACGACACGCGTGCTGCACGTGGCCGAAGTGCTGGCCGGCAAGATTCCCTGACGGAGCGAGGATGCAA
>JBDTJK010000036.1:0-4095 GCA_039935875.1 Casimicrobiaceae bacterium | reverse complement strand
CGCTGCCCCACCACCTCGGTGTCGAGGTTCTGGCTGCGGCGGTCGACGTCGTCGTTGATCACCAGCGACTTGCCGGTTTTCAGGATCTTGCTGGTCAGTCCCTTGCCGTATGCCATCGGCGGGAAATGCTCGCCATGCTGGTACGGAAAGTCGATCGTGTCGGTCGCGCGATCCAGCAGTGCGACGTAGGCGACATCCGCGCTGAACACGCGGCGGATCGCGTCGCCGACTTCCTGCAGCAACGCGTTGAGGTCGGTCTGCCCGGCGAGCTGCTGCGACACGGTGTTGATCGTCGCCAGCTCGTCGGCGCGTTTCTGCGACTCGGCGAACAGCCGGGCGTTCTCGATCGCGACGGTCGCCTGCCTTGAAAGCCCGATCAGGAATTCGAGCTCGCTGGCGCCGAATGGCAGGCCGCCGGTGCGCCACACCGCCATCGCGCCCTTGACCTGGTCCTTCGCCATCAGCGGCGCAACCATCAGGCGCTCGGCCTCGGCCGAGTAGTCGGTGGTGCCGGCGAGCTGCACCGCGCGCACGTCGAGCCGCGTGTCGTTCACGAATTCGGCGCGGCCGCTGGCGGCAAGCTCGCCGATGATGCCGACGCCGCTGCGAATTGTCGCGTTCTTGATTTCGGCCGCGACGTCGCCGATCGCAACGATCGCGCGGAAGTCCAGTCCGCCCTGTTCGGGCAGGAAGATCGCGCTGTTGTCGCCGCCGAGCAGGTCCTTGGCATGGTTGGCGATGCGGTCCATCACCGTTGCCAGGTCGAGTGTCGACGAAATGTCGCGGCCCACTTCGGCGATCGCCGCTGTCTCGCGCGTGCGCGCCTGTGTTTCGTCCAGCAGCCGCGCGTTTTCCAGTGCGACGCCCATGCTCGACGCCACCGTGCTGAGCAAGCGCACTTCGGCTTCGCCGTACGCATGTTCGCGCTTGTAGTTTTCGAGGATGATCGCGCCCAGCACTCGGTCGCCGCCGAGGATCGGAACGGTCACCGCCGATTGGCTCGGGTCTGTGCCGGGCATGACGAGGATGCCCATCGCGGTGGCCTCGTCGAACGTGTTGATGATGATCGGATTGCGCGTTGCGACCAGGCGCCGCCATCCTGGACTCTCGCGAGGATTGGTGGGTGGCAAGGTCAACGGCAGGCCGTGCTCGTATTCGTACAGGTGCAGCAGGCGATCGCTCTGCTTGTCGTGCCAGCGGATGCCGATGTCGCCGGTGTCGAACACTTCGCGCAGCTTGTCGCCGACGAGGTTGATGATCGCCTGGAAGTCGAGCTCGGCTGCCATCCCTTCCTGGATGCTGTTGATCACCGCCAGTTCGGCAGCACGCTGTTCGGTTTCCTTCAGCAGGCGTTGCGTTTCGTCGAACAGCCGCGCATTTTCCAATGCGATGCTCATGCTGTTGGCCAGCGTCTGCAAAAGGCGCATGTCCGATTCGGTGAACGCGTGCTCGCGATGCATGTCGACGAGGTTGATCAGGCCGCGCGCCTGGTCGCCGACCACCAGCGGCACCATCAGCACGGATTTTTCGAAATCCGTGCCCGGGATCACGTACGCCCCATATTTCTCGGTGGCGTCGCTCATGTTCTCGGTGATCAGCAGCGTTTCGCGCGTGCGCAGCACATGCGCGCCGAAGCCTTCCTCGCGCAATGGTTGTGCTTCAATCCTGATGCGCGTCCCGTTTTCGTACGCGTACGGGAAATGGACCATGTTGGTCGCCGCGTCATAGATGCGTATGCCCATGTCGGCGTTGTCGAAGATCGAGCGGATCTTGTCGCCGACTGCGTCGTACACGCCCTGGATGTTGAGCTCCGCGGCCAGCGCCGCCTGCACGCTGTTGATGATCGCGAGCTCGGCGTTGCGCTGCTCGGTTTCCTTCAACAGGCGCTGCGTCTCGTCGAACAGCCGCGCATTTTCCAGCGCGACGCCCATGCTCGACGCGACAGTGCTGAGCAGCCGCACTTCCGATTCGCCGAACGCGTTCTCTCGCTCGAGGTTTTCGAGCGAGATCGCGCCCAGCATGCGGTCGCCAGCAAGGATGGGCACGTTCACGATCGACTGGCTTTGCGCCGTGCCTGGAACGGTCTGCACGCGTCCCGCCGCCTCGGCGCGATTGTGCGCAACCCAGGGAGCGCGCGTTTGCATCATTTCCAACCACGTGCCGCCCGGTCTGGGTGAATTGGGCGCAATTTCCAGCCGCTTGCCTTGTTCGAATTCGTACAAATAATGGATCAAGCCGGACTGCTCGTTCCACCAGCGAATACCGATGTCGCCGGTGTTGAACACGTCGCGCAGCTTGTCGCCGACCAAGTCGATGATTGCCTGGAAGTCGAGCTCGGCCGCCATGCCTTCCTGGATGCTGTTGATCAGCGCGAGCTCCGCTGCGCGCTGCTCGGTTTCCTTCAACAGGCGCTGTGTCTCGTCGAACAGCCGTGCGTTTTCCAGCGCGACGCCCATGCTTGCGGCGACGGTGCTCAACAGCCGGGTGTCGGCGTCGCTGTAGGCATGCTCGCGCGTGTAGTCCTCGACGATGATCATACCGAGCATCCGCTCGCCGCCAAAAATTGGCAGTATCAACGACGAGAGCGCGGCATCGGTGCCGGGGAACATGACCACGCCATCCGCGTCCTGCTCGGCGCGAGTGCCATACGCGATCGGCCGCCGCGCGCGCATCATGCGCTCCCACGAACCGCCCTTGACCGGCAGCCTCGGCTCGATGTTCAGTCGCTCGCCGTGCTCATACTCGTAAAGATAGTGGACCAGGCCCGTCTTCGCCTCCTGCCAGCGAATGCCGATTTCGCCGGTGCGGAACACTTCGCGCAGCTTGTCACCAACGAGATCGATGATCGCCTGGAAGTTGAGTTCGGCGGCCATCCCCTCCTGGATGCTGTTGATGACCGCAAGCTCGGCCGCGCGATGCTCGCTTTCCTTCAACAGTCGCTGCGTCTCGTCAAAAAGGCGCGCGTTTTCGAGCGCCACGCCCATGCTCGCCGCGACGGTGCCCAACAGCCGCACCTCCGATTCGCCGTAGGCGTTCTCGTGATCGAAGTTCTGCAGGCTGATCAAGCCGAGCACGCGGTCACTGCCGAGGATCGGCACGTCCAGCGTGGCGACGGGCGGTTCGGTACCCTCGATCAGCGGCCCGTTGATCGTCGCGACTTCAGCCAGCGTGTTATTAACCAGCGGCCGCCGGCTCGCAGCCACCGCTTCCCACACTCCACCCGGTGTCGGCTCGAGCGCAAACACGTCCATCCGCTTGCCGCGCTCGTAGCCGTAGAGATAGTGCAGCATGTCCTCCACCGGGTCGTGCCAGATGATCATCATGTCGGTGGCATGCAGCACTTCGCGCACCTTGTCACCGACGAGATCGACGATCGCCTGGAAATTGAGCTCGGCCGCCACGCCCTCCTGGATGCTGTTGATGACCGCGAGCTCGGCAGCGCGCTGCTCGGTCTCCTTCAGGAGTCGCTGCGTTTCGTCGAACAGCCGCGCGTTTTCCAACGCAACGCCGATGCTCGACGCAATCGTCGTCAACAGGCGCATTTCGGATTCGCCGAACGCTTTTTCGTGCTCGTGGTCCTCGAGCACGATTGCGCCGAGCATCATGTCGCCGCGCAGGATCGGCACGGCGGCCATCGACAACGCGAGGTCGGTGCCCGGCAGCACGCCAATGCCTTTGCCGATCGTGTCGGCGGCCGAGTGCGTGACGATCGGCTGGCGCGACGTCGTCATCAGGTTCCAGGTGCTGTTGGGCAGCGGTACCGCCGAGGGGACTTCGAGACGCACACCATGCTCGTATTCGTACAGGAACTGGATCCTGGATGTGCCGGCGTCCCACCAGCGGATGCCGATGTCGCCGGTGCGAAACACTTCGCGCAGCTTGTCGCCGACGAGATCGACGATGGCCTGGAAGTTGAGCTCGGCGGCCATTCCCTCCTGGATGCTGTTGATGACGGCGAGCTCATTCGCGCGTTGTTCGGTGACTTTCAGCAGCCGCTGCGTTTCGTCGAACAGGCGCGCATTGTCCAGCGCGACACCCATGCTCGACGCGACGGTGCTGACGAGGCGCACTTCGGGCTCGCCGAATGCGTATTCG
>JBDTJK010000035.1:0-2652 GCA_039935875.1 Casimicrobiaceae bacterium | reverse complement strand
AGATCGCGCAGGTCCCGCGCAAGGACTTCGCATTGCCGGCGTTGCGCACGGTATTTTCCACCGGCAGCCCGCTGTCGCCCGAAAGCTTCGACTACGTCTACCAGTGCATCAAGGACGACATCTGCCTTGCGTCGATTTCAGGCGGCACCGACATCGTGTCCTGCTTCGCGCTGGGGGCGCCGACGCGGCCGGTGTATCGCGGGGAAATCCAGTGCCGCGGCCTGGGCATGGCCGTGGATGTCTACGACGAGGATGGGCATCCGGTCGCGGAAGGCAGCGGATTGCGCGGCGAGCTGGTGTGCACCAAGCCGTTTCCGTCGATGCCGCTTGGCTTCTGGAACGACGACGACGGCTCGCGCTACCGCGCCGCGTATTTCGATCGCTACAAAGGCGTCTGGTGCCACGGCGATTACATCGAGATTACCGCGCACGACGGCGTGATCATCTACGGGCGTTCCGATGCCACGCTCAATCCCGGCGGTGTGCGCATCGGCACCGCGGAGATCTATCGGCAGGTCGAGCAGCTCGATGAGGTCGTCGAGAGCCTCGTCATCGGCCAGGATTGGCCACCCGGTGAGGTCGGAGACGTGCGTATCGTGCTGTTCGTCAAGCTGCGCGACGGATTGTCGCTCGACCCGGCGCTGATCGATCGCATCAAGAACCAGATCCGCTCCAACACCACGTCGCGTCACGTGCCGGCGAAGGTGGTCGAGGTCACGGACATCCCGCGCACCAAGAGCAACAAGATCGTCGAGCTGGCAGTGCGCAACATCGTGCACGGACGCGAAGTGCGCAACCGCGAGGCGTTGGCCAATCCGGAGGCGCTCGAGCAATACCGCGATCGCGCCGAGTTGAAATCGTGATTGCGCGCAGGGCACAAGCGATGCGGATGTTGGCGGGCAGCGTACGATGAACTTCATCGCCATCGTCGCGGCGCTCGCCCTCGAGCAATGGCGCGCGTTCCACTGGCGTGCAGGAGTCGAGCGCGCGTTTGTGCGCCTCGCGCGCCACCTCGAAGCGTCCACCAACGGGGGCACGCACGCGCAGGGTGCGATGGCGACAATGCTCGCTTTGGCGCCTCCGGTGGCGGCTGTGGCGCTCATTCATTTCGCGCTGGCGACCGTACATCCGCTGCTTGGACTGGCGTGGAGTATCGCGGTGCTGTACCTGCTGATGGGCTTCCGGCGTTTCAGCCATTCGGTGTCGACGATCATTCTCGCGCTGAGGTCGGGCGAGCTTCCCGTTGCGCGCCGCGCGCTGGCGGCCTGGCGCGGCGGAGTCACTGCCGAACTGTCATCGGAGGAAATCGCACGGCTCGCCATCGAGCGCGGACTGATCGACGCGTATCGCCAGGTGTTCGCAGTGCTGTTCTGGTTCGTCGTGCTGCCAGGGCCGGCGGGCGCGGTGCTGTATCGCGCGGCAGTGCTGCTCGCCGACGAATGGAAAGCGCCGGGCAACACCGACGACGCGACGCCGATCGGCCGCGAACGCGCGATTTTCGGGCTGCCGGCGCGCACGTTGCTGGCATGGCTCGACTGGATTCCGGTGCGCTTGACCGCGCTTTCGTTCGCGATCGTCGGCGATTTCGAGGACGCGATCGCGTGCTGGCGCACGCAGGCGCAATTGTGGGCGAACGAGGATGGCGGCGTAGCCATCGGCATCCTGCTCGCCAGCGGCGGCGGTGCGCTTGGCGTCAAGCTGGGCGGGCCGCTTGCCACCATCGGTGGCGAGCGCGAGCAGCGTCCTGAAGTGGGAATGGGCGACAGCGTCGATCCGGAGGTGCTCCCCTCCGGCGTGGGCCTCGTGTGGCGCACGCTGGTGCTGTGGCTGTTGCTGATCCTGTTGTTGACGCTCGCGTACGTCGCGCCGTAGCCCGCGCCAAGCGTGCCTAGCGCGCTTCGTCGACCAGCGCGTGGTACAGCGCGAGTCGTTGCGGCGCGATGGCGCCCGCCGCCGCGGCCGCCTGGATCGCACATCCCGGTTCGTGCAAATGCCGGCAATCGCGAAAGCGACAAGTGCCGAGCAACGGCCGCATCTCGACAAAGGCGTCTGCCAGCTGCTGCGGATCGTACTGGGCGATGCCGAAAGCCTTGACGCCGGGAGAATCGACGATCCATCCATCGTCGAGGTCGGGCAGACGATAGAGCGTCGACACGGTCGTCGTATGCTTGCCGGAGCCGAGCGCCGACGACAGGCCACCCACGCGCGCGGCGGATTGCGGCGCCAGCGCATTGACGATCGTTGACTTGCCCATTCCCGACTGTCCGATCAGCACGCTGTGCTTGCCGCGCAGGTGCGGCGCCAGTTGCGCCACGGATTCGCGTGCCGAAACCTCGACCAGCGGATAGCCCAGCGCCGCGTAGAACGCCATTCGCGAGCGTAGCGGCGCAAATGATGGCAGGTCGCTCTTGTTGGCCACCAGCACGAATCCGCAGGACTGCGCCTCGGCCGCAATGATCCAGCGATTAAGCAGGTACTCGTCGACGGCGACATCCGGCGCCACGACGGCGATCACCTGCGTCACGTTGGCGGCGATCGCCTTGTCGCGAAACGCGTCGGAGCGCTGGAACAGCGACGTGCGCGGCAGCACGGCATCGATGACGCCTCCGCCCGCGATCATCGAAATGCGCACGCGATCGCCGCAAGCGATCT
>JBDTJK010000034.1:0-14948 GCA_039935875.1 Casimicrobiaceae bacterium | reverse complement strand
GGCGTCGAATAACCGCAAATGCGATACGGCCGCGCTCCAGCGCTTCGGCTGCGCCGCATCGGTTCCGCTGCGTTTCGGCGTTTCGGCTGAGCTCCGTCATTCCCGCGAAAGCGGGAACCCAGCGCCGTTGCCGTGACATCGTGCGTCGTCACTTCACGCGCGATCGTGCGGCTAAAGTCACTGGGTCCCCGCTTTCGCGGGGATGACGGCAGCAGATGACGCTTCCTGCCGAGGGTTACGCCAGCACATGACTCGCTTTCGCGAGCATGACGGCAACATCACCGCTTGCGTTCGCGCGCATGACGGCAATGAAGGTCACCCCGGCACTGCATCATTTCCGGCGGGAAGCAACGCGTGATAGAGTTTTGACCCACAGCGAGGAGAAGCGGCCGTGTCACATCCGTTGTTCGAAACGCACCGCGCGCTCATCGAACGTGCGCTCGCCGCCATCGCTGCGCGCACCTACTGGAGCGCGTTCGCCGAATCGCCCAGCCCCAAGGTCTATGGCGAAGGCGCGGCAGAAGCGGGCAAGGCGGCATTCGACGCGTTGCGCGACAAGCCGTTCGATCGCGAGGGCAACGTTGCGGCGCGCACGGGTAGCGAACGCTCACCATTCGGCTTCGACCTCGGCATCACCTATCCGGCGCAGGACCTTGACTCGCTGTTCGTGGCTGTCGGCAAGGCGCAGCAAGCCTGGCGCAAGGCAGGGCCCGAGACATGGGTCGGCGTGTGCGTCGAAATCCTCTCGCGCCTCAACCAGCAGAGTTTCCTGATCGCCAATGCGGTGATGCACACCACCGGCCAGGCGTTCATGATGGCCTTCCAGGCAGCGGGTCCGCATGCGCAGGACCGCGGTCTCGAAGCGGTGGCCTATGCGTACGACCAGATGCGCCGGGTGCCGTCCGATGCGCAATGGGAGAAGCCGCAGGGCAAGAATCCGCCGCTGAAGATGCACAAGCGCTATCGCGTCGTGCCGCGCGGCATCGGATTGGTCATCGGCTGCGCGACGTTTCCGACGTGGAACGGCTACCCGGGTCTGTTCGCGAGCCTCGCGACCGGCAACGCGGTGATCGTCAAGCCGCATCCGGGCGCAATCCTGCCGCTGGCGATCACGGTGAGCGTGGCGCGCGACGTGCTGCGGGAGGCGGGTTTCGACCCCGACGTGGTGACGCTGGTCGCCCACAACGCGGGCGACGACACTGCGCAGGCGCTGGCGCTGCGCCCGGAAGTGAGGTTGATCGATTTTACCGGCAGCTCGACCAACGGCGACTGGCTCGAGCGCCACGCGCGGCAGGCCAGCGTGTTCACCGAGAAGGCGGGCGTCAACCAGGTGATCGTGGACTCCACCGACGACCTGCCCGGGCTTGCGCGCAACCTCGCGTTCTCGCTGTCGTTGTACACCGGGCAGATGTGCACCGCGCCGCAGAACATCTATATCCCGGCAGGTGGTATCGACACCGGCGACGGACATCGGTCGTTCGACCAAGTCGCCGGCGCTATCGCCGATGCGGTGCACGCGCTGCTCGCCGATCCCGCACGCGCGGTCGAGATCCTCGGCGCTGTGCACAGCGATGCGGTGGCCGCGCGCATAGGTGAGGCGCGCAAGCTCGGAACCACGCTGCTCGATTCGGTGCCGCTCGTGCATCCGCAGTATCCGCACGCGCGGATCCATACCCCGTTGATCGTCAAGGTCGACGCGAAGCAGGCCGCGAGCTACCTGCGCGAGTGGTTCGGCCCGATCGCATTCGTCGTGGCCACGCGCGACACCACGCACAGCCTTGCCATTGCCGCGGCGGCCGTGCGCGAGCAGGGTGCGTTGACGCTGTCGGTGTATGCGACCGATGACAAGGTCGTCGACGCCGCAATCGAGCTCGCCGAGCGCGAAGGGGTCGCACTGTCGATCAACCTGACCGGCGGTGTGTTCGTCAACCAGTCGGCAGCTTTTTCCGATTACCACGGCACCGGCGCCAATCCCGCGGCCAACGCGGCGTTGACCGACGCGGCCTTCGTGGCCAGCCGCTTTCGCGTGGTCCAGCACCGGATGCACGCCTGATGGCCTACGCGCACATCCTGCTGGAGATCGGCGACGGCATCGCGCGGCTGACACTCCATCGCCCCGAGCGGCTCAACAGTTTCAACGATGCGATGCACATCGAGGTTCGCGACGCGCTGGCCGCGGTGCACGCCGACGCGCGCGCGCGCGTGCTGTTGCTGACCGGCGCGGGGCGCGGATTCTGCGCCGGCCAGGACCTGTCCGATCGCGCGGTGGCACCGGGGGACCCGGCGATCGATCTCGGCGCGTCCATCGAGCGCAACTATCGCCCGCTGGTCCTCGCATTGCGCTCGCTGCCGCTGCCTGTGCTGTGCGCCGTCAATGGCGTCGCGGCGGGGGCCGGTGCCAATCTTGCTTTGGCTTGCGACATCGTCGTCGCCGCGCGCTCGGCGAGCTTCATCCAGGCGTTTGCCAGGATCGGACTGATGCCGGATGCCGGGGGCACCCATTTCCTGCCGCAGCGCGTTGGTGATGCGCGCGCGATGGGACTCGCGATGCTTGGCGACAAACTGTCCGCCGAGGATGCTGCGGCGTGGGGGCTCATCTGGAAATGCATCGGCGACGACGAATTCGCCGCTGATGTCGATGCGTTGGCACACCGCCTCGCGCGCTCGCCGACGCGCGCGCTCGCCGCCATCAAGTCGGCGTTGCAAGCGGCGCCAGCGAACACGCTCGAGCAGCAGCTCGACCTCGAACGCGACGCGCAGCGCGAACTCGGACGCAGTGCCGACTACCGCGAGGGCGTCGCCGCGTTCCTGGCAAAGCGCACACCGCTATTCGGCGGCAAGTGACGCCGCGGATGGCCGATGCGCTTCCTCGGACAGCCGGTGTGGCCATTGTGGGTGCAGGCGCGATGGGCGCCGGAATCGCGCAGGTCGCGGCGGAGGCTGGGCATCACGTGGTGCTGGCCGATGTACGCGCGGGTGCCGCCGCCGCGGCAGTGGACGCATTGCGAGTGCGATTGCGCGAGCTCGCCATCAACGGAAGGATCACGCAGCACACCGCCGACACCGCGAGCGAGCGGCTGCACGCGGCGCCCGCGCTCGACGCCTGCGCGGATGCAGGCCTCGTGATCGAGGCGATCTTCGAGGACCTGTCCGCCAAGCGCGAGTTGCTGCGCGCGCTCGATGGACTGGTGGACGAGTCAACGATCATCGCGTCCAACACGTCCACGCTGTCGATCACCGCGATCGCCGCCGGTTCGCGTTTTCCGAGGCGCGTTGCGGGCATGCATTTCTTCAATCCGGCGCCGTTGATGCCGCTGGTTGAAATCGTCAGCGGTCTCGCGACCGATGCCCAAGTTGCCGCCACGCTGTTCGCCACTGCCGCCGCGTGGCGGAAAACGCCGGTGCACGCGCGCTCGACGCCCGGATTCATCGTCAATCGTTGTGCGCGCCCGTTCTATGGCGAGGCGCTGCGGCTGCTGGCGGAGCGCGCCGCGGATGCGGCGACGCTGGACGTGGTGATGCGCGAATGCGGTGGATTCAGGATGGGACCGTTCGAACTGATGGACCTGATCGGACTCGACGTCAATCTCGCGGCCACGCAAAGCGTGTGGACGGGCTACGCCAACGACCCGCGTTTCGCACCATCGTTCGTGCAGCGCGAAATGGTCGATGGCGGATTGCTGGGACGCAAGAGCGGCCGCGGCTTCCACGACTACGCGCCCGGAGCGGCAGCGCCGCTGCCATCGACCGAGCCGGCATACCCGCCAGCGGCGCGTGTCGTCGTCTACGGCGATCTCGGCCCCGCCGCCGCATTGGTGGCGCGCATGCAGGATGGCGGCGCGCGCATCGAATTCGCCGAAGGCCGCTCGCCGCTATCCCACGCGGCGCAAGGCGTCATCGGCGTCGGCGGTGCGTGGCTGGCGCTCACCGACGGACGCACGGCAACGGCGCGCGCGGCAGCCACTGGTGCGCGCGACCTGGTCGTCTTCGATCTCGCGCTCGACTTCGCGCGCTGCACGCGCACTGCCATAGCACGCGCCGATTCGTGTTCGGACGTGGCTTTCGCAGCCGCGGTAGGCGCGTTGCAGGTCGCGGGTCTCGCGGTATCCCGGCTCGATGATGTCGCCGGGCTGGCGGTCATGCGAACCGTGTGCATGCTCGCCAACGAGGCGGCCGATGCGGCGAAGGAAGGCATCGCGAGCCCCGAAGCGATCGACCTCGCGATGCAAAAGGGTGTCGGCTATCCGCGCGGTCCGCTGGCATGGGCGGAGGCGATCGGCAGCTCAAACGTCGGCGAAGTGCTGGCGAACCTCGCTGCGCACTATGGCGAAGACCGTTACCGCACGTCGCCGTGGCTCGCACGGCGCATCGCAGGAATCGTTCCCGCGGAGGACGGGCGACATGGCGGATGAGGTTGCCGGCGACGCCGACCCGCATGCGCTGGCGGCGCGGGTTGCGGAAGCCATGTATGCGCGCGATGCGGCGACACGGGCGCTCGGCATGCGCATTGACAATGTCGAGCCGGGACACGCGCAGTTGACGATGAGCGTACGCGCCGACATGCTGAATGGACACGCGACCTGCCACGGCGGGCTGATCTTTTCCCTTGCCGACAGTGCATTCGCGTTCGCCTGCAACAGTCGCAACCTGATTACCGTCGCGGCTGGCTGCACGATCGAGTTCCTGGCGCCGGCGCGCGCAGGCGATGTACTGACCGCCCGTGCGGCCGAACGCGCCTTAAGCGGCCGCACTGGCGTCTACGACATCGACGTGACCAACCAGCGCGGCGAGACGATCGCGCTGTTTCGCGGCAAGAGCCACCGGATCAGCGGCAGCGTGATCGACGGGTGAGCGGGCCGCAGACCTTGAGACCGCGATCGGAGGACGATACATGACACGGATTGCGCCGGCGGATCTCGAGCCGATCGAGCGCGCCAGCCGCGACGAGCTGGCTGCGCTGCAGCTTGCACGGCTCAAGGCGACGCTGCAGCATGCATACGACAATGTCGCGCATTACCGGCGTGCATTCGACGCCGCCGGTGTCGCGCCGGGTGACTGCACGAGTCTCGCCGATCTGGCACGCTTTCCGTTCACGGTCAAGGCCGACCTGCGCGAAAACTATCCGTTCGGCATGTTCGCGGTACCGCGCGAACAGGTGTCGCGCATCCACGCGTCGTCGGGAACGACGGGCAAGCCGACGGTCGTCGGCTACACGCGCAACGACGTCGACACGTGGGCGAGCGTGATGGCGCGTTCGATTCGGGCCGCGGGTGGGCGCGCCGGCGACATCGTCCATGTCGCGTACGGCTACGGCCTGTTCACCGGCGGCCTCGGCGCGCATTACGGCGCCGAGAAGCTCGGCTGCACGGTGGTGCCGATGTCGGGGGGGCAGACGGAGCGCCAGGTACAACTGATCACCGACTTCAAGCCATCGATCATCATGGTCACGCCGTCGTACATGCTGGCGATCGCCGAGGAGATGGAACGCCAGCACATCGATCCGGCGCGCACGTCGCTGCGCATAGGCATATTCGGCGCGGAGCCGTGGACGTCGTCGATGCGCACGGCGATCGAAGCGCGCCTTGCAATCGATGCGATCGACATCTACGGGTTGTCCGAAGTGATCGGGCCCGGCGTGGCGCAGGAATGCATCGAGACGAAGGACGGACTCACGGTTTGGGAGGATCACTTCTATCCGGAAGTGATCGACCCCGAGACCGGTGCCGTGCTGCCCGACGGCGAGCGCGGCGAGCTCGTGTTCACGTCGCTGACCAAGGAGGCGATGCCGATCATCCGCTACCGCACGCGCGACCTTACACGGCTGTTGCCGCCGACCGCGCGTTCGATGCGGCGCATCGAGAAAATCACCGGCCGCTCCGACGACATGCTGATCATCCGTGGCGTCAACGTCTTCCCGACGCAGGTCGAGGAACTGATCCTGCGCGAGCCGCTGCTGGTCGCGCACTACCAGATCGAAGTCACGCGGCCGCAGCACCTCGACGAGATGACCGTGCTGGTCGAACGCTCGCCGGCGACGGGTTCCGCCGATGGTGAAGACGCGGGTGCGCGGCTCGCGCGTTCGATCAAGAACCTGATCGGCGTTACTGCCGCGGTGCGCGTCGTCGCGCCCGGCGGCATCGAGCGCTCTGCCGGCAAGGCGCGGCGGGTCATCGACAAGCGCACGAAAGCCTGAGTGCGGCCGATCGCGCACAACGGGCGATTGTTGCGCGACGTACTTCGGTGACAGCGCACGCACGATGAAGATCGCGATCGTCGGCACTGGTGCTATCGGCGGCTATATTGGCGCCTGTCTCGCGAGATCGGGACAGGCCGTCACTGCGATCGCGCGCGGCGCGACGGCTGCGGCGCTGCGCAGTCATGGCTGGCGCGTCGACAGCGGTGGCTCGCGCTTCAGCGTGCCGGCGCGGGTCGCGACCGACGTTGCGCAAGCCGGTGTGCACGACGTCGTCATCGTGGCGGTCAAAGGACCGGCGATGGCCGAGGTCGCGCCGATGATTCGCGGCATGATGCACGCCGATACGCTGGTCGTCCCTGCGATGAATGGCATACCGTGGTGGTTCGGCAGTCACATGCACGCGCTCGGTGCAGCGCCGCTCGAGTCGGTCGATCCGCACGGACGCATCCTGGCGATCCTGCCGGCGTCGCATGTCATCGGTTGCGTCGTGCACATGGCCGCGTCGGTCAGCGAGCCAGGCGTCGTGCGCCATGCGCTGGGCCGCCGCCTGATCCTGGGCGAGCCTTCCGGTGCCATGACGCCGCGGCTGGCCGTCATTGCCGATGCGCTGCGCGGTGCGCAACTCGATGCGCAGACGTCGCCGACGATCCAGCGTGACATCTGGTACAAGCTGTGGGGCAACATGACGATGAATCCGGTGTCGGCGCTGACCGGCGCCACAATGGACCGCATTGTCGACGACCCGCTCGTCAGCCGCTTCTGCCTCGACGTGATGGCGGAAGCGGCGGAAGTCGGGCGCGCGATCGGATGCACGATCGAGCAGTCGGGCGAGGACCGGCAGCAGGTTTCGCGCGCACTCGGCGCAGTGCGCACGTCGATGTTGCAGGATGTCGAAGGCCGGCGGCCGCTGGAAATCGACGCGCTGCTGACGTCAGTGCGCGAAATTGGCGCTCGCGTCGGCGTGGCGACACCGGGACTCGACGCACTGACGGGCCTGGTTCGCCTCAAGGCGCGCACGCTCGGACTTTATCCGGGCTGAACGAGAGCCGCTGCGCAGCAGACGCGGGACGGGCGAGCCTGCCCGCGGCCCATCATTCGACATGAACGCGATCATGGACCTGATGGAAACGATCGTCGCGCGCCGCAAATCGCCGCGCAAGCGCGTTCGACCGAGTTGCGGGCGGCGAGCGGCAGCTTGAACATCGGTTCGACAGGCGCATTTCGCCGCGGGCCTAAAATGGCGGCATAAGTCCTTGACGGCCATGTCGGCAGTCGACGGCGATTGTCCAAGGAGCAGGCTGATGGCGGAACGCACGTTTGCATCGCACGCGGATCTGGTAGCCAAGAAGGTCAGCTTCGACAAGTTGTCGGAGCACGCGTTTGCGTATACGGCCGAAGGCGACCCGAACACCGGCATCGTCATCGGCGACGACGCGGTGATGGTGATCGACACGCAGGCGACGCCGGTGATGGCGCAGGACGTCATCCGGCGGATCCGCACGGTCACCGACAAGCCGATCCGCTATGTCGTGCTGTCGCACTATCATGCGGTGCGCGTGCTTGGCGCATCGGCCTACGCGCCGCAGCACGTGATCGCCAGCCGCGACACCTACGACCTCATCGTCGAACGCGGTGCGCAGGACATGCAAAGCGAGATCGAGCGTTTTCCGCGATTGTTCCAGGCTGTCGAATCGGTGCCCGGATTGACGTGGCCGACCCTGGTGTTCGAGCGCAGCATGACGCTGTGGCTCGGCAAGTTGCGCGTGGATATCCTGCAACTCGGCCGCGGCCACACCAAGGGCGACACCGTCGTCTGGCTGCCGCAGGACAAAGTGCTGTTCTCGGGCGACCTCGTCGAATATGGCGCGACGCCATACACCGGCGACGCCTATCTCGGCGATTGGCCGGCGACGCTCGATGCAGTGGCGGCGATGGGCGCCGACAAGCTGGTGCCAGGACGCGGCGCGTCGCTGAAAACCGCGGCCGAGGTCAAGGCGGGCCTCGAGGGCACGCGCGCGTTCATCACGACGATGTTCGATTCGGTCAAGCGTGGCGCTGCGGCGGGCAGCGACCTGCGCACGGTTTACCGCGATACCTATGCGACGTTGAAGCCACGCTTCGGCGATTGGGTGATATTCGACCATTGCCTGCCGTTCGACGTGACGCGTGCCTACGACGAGGCGACGCAATTCAAGGATCCGCGCATCTGGACGGCGCAGCGCGACAAGGAGATGTGGCTGGCGCTGGAAGGCTAGCGCGTCGCCATCGTCGGCGGGCCATTGTCCAGCTTTGCACACCCGAAGTATCCGGCGGCGCCGCGCGCGGGATGCGACGGCGCGCATGTGCCGGTCGTCATCGTTGGCGCCGGCCCGGTCGGCCTCGCGCTGGCGATCGACCTCGCGCAGCGCGGCGTGCCGACGGCCTTGCTGGATGACGATGACACCGTCAGCGCCGGTTCACGCGCGATCTGCTGGTCGCAGCGTTCGCTGCAGATCTTCGATCAGCTCGGGATTGGCGAGCGCGTGGCGGCGCGCGGCGTGCGCTGGAGCGCGGGCCGCGTGTTCTGCGACGACGCGGAAGTGTTTGCATTCGAGCTTGCTGCTGCGGACGATCATCGGCGCCCGGCATTCGTCAACCTGCAGCAGTATCACGTCGAGCAGATGCTTGTCGAACGCGCCGGTGCGCTTGCGGGTTGCAACCTGCGCTGGAAGCATCGCTGCGACAGCGTGGTCGCGCAGGACGATAGCATCGCGATCGAGGTGGAAACGCCCGAAGGCCGCTATGCGCTTGCCTGCGACTGGCTGGTCGCGTGCGATGGCTCACGCAGCAGCGTGCGCGCGTCGCTCGCGCTGGAGCAGCGCGGTCAGGCGTTCCGCGACCGCTTCCTGATTGCCGACATCCGCATGCGTTGCGCGTTCCCGACGCAGCGCTGGTTTTGGTTCGATCCCCCATTCAATCGCGGGCAGTCGGCGCTGCTGCATCGCCAGGCCGACGACGTTTGGCGACTCGACTTCCAGCTAGGCGCGGACGCCGACGCCGAAATCGAGCGGCAACCGGCCAACGTGGCGGCGCGGGTGCGTGCGATGCTGGGCGCGGACGCGCAGTTCGACATCGAATGGGCGAGCGTCTACACCTTTGCATGCCGGCGCATGCAGAACTTCCGCCATGGCAGGACACTGTTTGCCGGTGATGCGGCGCACGTCGTGTCGCCGTTCGGCGCGCGTGGCGCCAATGGCGGCATCGAGGACGCGTTCAATCTAGGCTGGAAGCTCGCGCGGGTGATCCGCGGCGAATCGCCGCAGAGCCTGCTCGACAGCTACGACTCCGAGCGCTCGGCTGCGGCCGACGAAAGCATCCGTCATTCGACGCGCGCCAGCGAGTTCATCACGCCGAAGACCGCGGTGTCGCGCCTCTATCGCGATGCGGTGCTCGATCTCGCCCGTCAGTATCCGTTCGCGCGGCAGTGGGTGAACAGTGGCCGGCTCGCGTCTGCGGCGGTGCTCGCAGGCTCGGCTTTGAACACGGCCGATACGGACTTCGACGATGCGGGCGTGACCATCGGGACAGTCGCCGCCGATGCGCCGCTGGACGAGGGCGGATGGCTTGCCGGGCATCTGGGCGGGCGCTTTGTGCTGCTGACGTTCGGCGCGTCGATCACACCTGGCGACGCGGCGTGCCTATTCGGGGAACGTGGCTGCGACGTGGTTCGCGTCGATGCCGACGTTGCCGGCCGCCGCTACGACGCGCGGCCCGGAACATGCTACCTTGTGCGCCCGGATCAACATGTCTGCGCCCGCTGGCGCAGTTTCGACAGGGCAGCCGTAGAGGCTGCGATCGATCGTGCCAGCGGAATCGATGAACGATGGCAGCCCTGATCACACACCCCAACGTCGATGTTCCCGATGACGTGTATGCCCTGCTGGTGGACGCGCATGCCGGGCTCGACGACGCGCAGAGTGCGCGCTTCAACGTGCGTTTGGTGTTGCTGCTCGCCAATCATGTCGGTGACGCGAACGTGATCTCCGAGGCGATTGCCGCGGCGCGCGACAGCGCCGGCACGCAACAGGTGCGTCGATGACCAATGGCGTGTCGATTGCCGGCGAAATACCCGCGCTCGCCTACCAGAGCGGCTTCGGCAATGAATTCGCCAGCGAAGCGCTGCCGGGCGCGCTGCCACGCGGACAGAATTCGCCGCAGCGCGTCGCGTACGGACTCTACGCCGAGCAGTTATCGGCGACGGCCTTCAGCGCGCCGCGCCACGCCAACCGCCGCTCGTGGCTGTACCGCGTGCGTCCTGCCGCGCTTCACGCACCGTTTCGCCGCATCGCGGACGGCGCGCTGGTCTCGCGTTTCGGCGACGTTCCAACCAGCCCCAACCAGTTGCGTTGGGATCCGCTGCCGCTGCCGCTGCCGGCCGCGCCGGTCGACTTCATCGACGGGTTGCTGACGATGGCGGGCAATGGCTCGCCGGCGCAGATGCAGGGCTGTGCGATCCATGTGTATGCGTGCAATCGTTCGATGCAGCGTTTTTTCTACGACGCCGACGGGGAGCTGCTGGTGGTGCCGCAGCAAGGGCGCCTGCGCATTGCCACCGAGCTCGGTGTCGTCGGCATCGAGCCACAGGAGATCGCGGTGATTCCGCGCGGACTTCGCTTCCGCATCGACCTCGTCGACCAGGACGCGCGCGGCTACGTCTGCGAGAACTACGGCGCACCGCTGCGCCTGCCGGACCTTGGCGTCATCGGCAGCAATGGCCTCGCCAATGCGCGCGACTTCCTCGTGCCGGTGGCGGCGTACGAGGACGTCGAGGGCGACTTCGAGCTCGTCGCCAAGTTCGATGGCGCATTGTGGTCGGCGGCGATCGACCATTCGCCGCTCGACGTGGTTGCGTGGCATGGCAACTGCGCGCCGTACAAATACGACCTGCGCCGCTTCAATGCGTTCGGCTCGACCAGTTTCGACCATCCCGATCCATCGATTTTCCTCGTGTTGCAATCGATCAGTGACGCGCCGGGCGTCGACATGCTCGACCTTGTCGTGTTCCCGCCGCGAATCCTGGCGATGGAGCATACCTTTCGTCCACCGTGGTTCCATCGCAACGTCGCCTCCGAATTCATGGGCCTGATCCAGGGCGCCTACGACGCCAAGGCCCAGGGTTTCCTGCCCGGCGGCGCGAGCCTGCACAATTCGATGAGCGGGCACGGCCCCGACGCCGAAACCCACGCGCGCGCGACCAGCGCCGACACCTCGCGCCCGCATTACATCCGCGACACGATGGCGTTCATGTTCGAGACCCGCTGCGTGTTGCATCCGACCCGCGCGGCGCTCGCGTTGCCCACGCTGCAGCCGGAGTACTGGCGCTGCTGGCAGGGGCTGCGTAGCCATTTCGACCCCGACCAACCCTAGCGAGACTGCACCTTGACCTACGCGACGATTCTCACGCAAACACGCGAGCGCACTGCGCTTATCACCCTAAACCGGCCGCAGCGGCTGAATGCGCTCAATGACGCGCTCGCCGACGAGCTGGGCGATGCGCTGCGCGGCTACGATGCCGATGACGCGATCTCGGTGATCGTGATCACCGGCAGCGCCAAGGCATTCGCGGCCGGCGCTGACATCGGCGCGATGGCCGAGTGGGGCTACGCCAAGGTCTACGCCGACAACTACATCACGCGCAACTGGGAGGCGATCCGCAGTACGCGCAAGCCCGTGATCGCAGCTGTGGCCGGCTATGCGCTTGGCGGCGGCTGCGAACTCGCGATGGCGTGCGACATGATCATCGCCGCAGATAGCGCGAAGTTCGGCCAGCCTGAGGTCACGATTGGTACGATGCCGGGGTTCGGCGGCACGCAACGCCTGCCGCGCGCCGTGGGCAAGTCGAAGGCGATGGACTGGTGCCTGACCGGACGCATGATCGATGCGGCGGAGGCGGAGCGCGCTGGCCTCGTTTCGCGCGTGGTGCCGGCTGATACGCTGATCGACGAGGCATTGGCCGTAGCGGGCAAGATCGGCTCGTATTCGCTGCCAGTGGTGCTGAAGATCAAGGAAGCGGTCAACCGCGCGTACGAGAGCTCGCTGGCCGAGGGCCTGTTGTTCGAACGCCGCGAGTTCCACGCGACGTTCGCGCTGGATGACCAGAAAGAGGGCATGCGCGCGTTCGTCGAAAAGCGTCCGCCGCAATTTCGCCATCGCTGATGACCGCCGGCTATCAGCATTGATGCAGGTGGCGTCGCGTTCGATTGCGTGGGCCCGGCGCGACGTTTTTGATGAGGAGGGGTACGTGATGCATGCAATCGGGCGTCGATTTTCAATGGTGTTGCTGCTCGTGCTGGGCGCGCTGGCCGCGGGTTGCGCGTCGACATCGCTGAAGGACGCGTGGTTCGACGGGTCCTACGCGGGTGGGCCGTTCAGGAAGTGGCTGGTAGTCAGCGTCGACGGCGACATCACCGCCCGGCGTACGTTCGAGGATGTGATGGTTGCGCGTCTGGCAGCCCGCGGTGTCGTCGCGTTGCCGGGTTATCGCGACCTTCCGCCGGGGAAGGCTACGGAGAAGCAGCTGGATGCCGCGGTTGCGACGTCTGCTGCGGACGCGCTGATGATGGTGCACCTGCGCCGCGTGCAGACGCGCACGCAAGTCTCAACGGCAATCGTACCGGGACCGGCGTTTCCAGGTTTCGGCTGGTATGGCGTCTATGGCAACTGGTACGCGGTGCCGCAGGTCTCGCAGTACGACGTCGCCACGGTCGAGACCACCGTTTACCAGGTGTCCGGCCGCAAGCTGGTGTGGTCCGGAATCACCGAGACGTTCGATCCGACCACCGTCGCCAGGGAAGCGCCGCAGTTTTCCGAAGTCGTGCTCGACGCGTTGGCACAACGCGGCATCGTGCCGCCACGGCGATGAGGGCGCAATGGTGGGCCGCGGTTGCGGTGTCGCTGTTGGCCAGCGCGTGCGCATTCACATCGAACACCCGCATCAGCGAGAGCGAGGGTAGCGCGCAGCATGCGTACCAGCGCATCGCCGTGATTGCGCTCAGCGCGTCGAAATCCGAGCGCGAGACTTTCGATACCGCGCTGGTCGCGCGCCTGGGCCGGGCCGGCATCGAAGGCATCGCCGGCGATCGTTATATCGAGGATGCAGCCGCGGCCAACGGTGTCGCGCCGATGGAGGCCATTCGCGCGGCGCGTGCCGATGCCGTCATCTACGTGTGGCTGGGCTCCGACAACGATACGCCAGGCGTCGGAATCGCCGCAGGCTCCCGCGGCTCGACGACCGCGTGGTACACGCCAACGCTGGCATCGTCGCCGACCGCCCGTTTCGAAGCGCGGCTGTACGACGTCGGCACGCAGAAGCTCGCGTGGGCAGGCACGTCGACAACGCTGTATCCGAAGTCGCTTGCGGTCGATGCTCCGGCAATTGCCGACGCCTTCGTCGGCGCGCTGGTCAAGCGCGGATTCATTGCTGGCAGCCATTGATCGTCGCGCTGCACGAATCTCCACTATCTCCGCAGCGTTCGCGCTGCGGATTGCGACGCGACGGGTGCCGCGCATGAATCCGTGAACCTGCGTGGTACCTTGGCCGCGATGCCGGTCAATGTGCGGGTCGTGCTGCTGGGTGTCACGCAAGTAGTGTCATGGGGCACACTGTTCTATGCGATCGCGGTGCTGGGCGAGCCGATGCGCACTGCGCTCGGCGTTGGCGACGTGACGCTGTTCGCCGCGTTCAGCGCCGGCCTGCTGCTGTCGGGTTTCGCGGCGCCGCTGGTCGGCCGGGACATCGATGCCCATGGCGGGCGGCGGGTGCTGGTGGCGGGGTCACTGCTCGGCGCACTGGCGATGGCCACGCTCGCCGTCGCGCAGAACGCACCGATGCTGGTTGCGGGCTGGCTGATCGCAGGCGTCGCCAGCGCCGCCACGCTTTATGACGCCGGGTTCGCCACCCTGCACCACTTCGCGGGTGCGTCGTTCCGGCGGTCGGTCACGCTGATGACGCTGCTGGGTGGCTTCGCAAGCACTGTCTTCTGGCCGCTGTCGCGCTATCTGCTCGAAGCGCACGGATGGCGCACGGCGTTCGCCGTGTACGCCGGCCTGCATCTGTTGCTGTGCGTGCCAGTGCACGCGTTGTGCGTGCCGCGCGCGTCCGGGCATGCCGCGCGCGTTGCCGGTGCGGGCGATGCGCGTTCGCCACCCGTGTCCGGGGCCTTCGTGTGGCTTGCCGCCGCGATGTCGTTGGTGTCGTTCCTGACGGCAGCAGTCTCCGCGCACCTGATGACACTGCTCACGTCGACCGGCCTCGCCGCGCGCGATGCGGTGCTGATCGGCTCGCTGATCGGGCCAATGCAGGTCGCCGGACGCCTGGTCGAATATGGCGCGGCGCGCAATGTCGCGTCGACAGCCACCGGTACATTCGCGTTCGCGTTGATGGCGGTGGCGCTTGGCGTGCTGACGCAGGTACACGGCGTGTGGATCGTCGCCTTGGGGTTCGTCATCACCTATGGATGGGCCAACGGCGTGTTCACGATCGTACGCGGCACGGTGCCGCGGACACTGTTTGGCGCCGACGGATATGGGACGACGCTCGGCCGCCTGGCACGACCACAGTTCTTCGCCCGCGCGATGGCACCTGTCGCGCTGTCGCTGATGTTTGCGGTTGATGCGTCCCGCCTCATGGCGCCGTACGCAATGATGGTGCTGGGAGTCCTCGCGCTATGGGCCTATCGGCGTGCGCTGGCGCTGGCGAGGGTGCAACTCGAAC
>JBDTJK010000033.1:0-14578 GCA_039935875.1 Casimicrobiaceae bacterium | reverse complement strand
GGCCGCAACGTAGGTACTCTGCGCGAACGCGAGCAGCGTGCGCTCGGGTGATGCCGCGCTGCGCACCGCGTCATACGGAAGTATGAATTCGTGCAGCGCATCGCTGTAGAACGCGGCATCGGGTTCGATGCGTGCCGTGCGAAATCCGTCGGGTTGCGGATAAGCGTACGCATAGAACGCCGGGTAGTCGATGACGCCCCCGCCAGGCCAGAATCCCACGCTGCAGACCTCGTGTGAATACGCTTCACGCGCTACGCGGTCAGGCAGATGCGGCACGCCGCCTGGATGCAATGGTGCGCGCCGGCCGGAAAAGCGCGTGACGGCGAGGTCGAAGCTGCCCCAGAAAAAATGCACCGGACTGCATTTGCCCAGGAACGCGGTGCGGAACTGCTGCAGCACGCGTTCGCATTGCACCAGCACCTGCCAGAAGCGGTGCGCCTGTTGCGCGTCGTACGACGCATGTTCGTGGTCCTCGTCGAAGGCAATCGCGCCTTCGATCTCGTTGGGCTGCGCATTGATGACGACGTCGATGCCGACGTCCGCCAGCGCGCGCAGCGTGGCCGCATGGAAGTCGGCCACCGATTGCGGTTGCAACGAAACCTGGCGCCGCGCGCCGTCGCCGGTGACGATGTCGAGGCAATGGTCGATGAAGTCGAAGTCGATTGCGAATGTGCGACTCGCGTAGGGTATCGACGACGTGGTCAACCCACGCGCCGTCACGTACAGCGGCACGTGCCACGAATGGTTGAGCCACGGCGTGCACGCCAGCCTTACCTTGCCGACCACCTGCGTCCACAGGTGCAGCGTCGCACAGGTATCACGCCACGCCTTGCATGGCAGCGCCGGCCACGCATCGTTGGACGCATTCGCGGTCTTGCCGGCAATCATTGCATCTCGCTCCATCGGATGTACTTGCGTATTCGACTGTGCCGCGCGCAACCGGATGCGTCAACCCGCCGTCCCGGTCGCGCGCAGCGCCGATGCATCAGTCGGCCGGCACTGAGCGATAGCCGGCCACTGCGGTGGGTGCGACCGCGGTGGCCCGATTGCCCCACGAGCCGCGGATGTAGGTAACCAGCGCGGCGATTTCACGATCATCGAGCGTATAGGCGAACGGAGGCATGCCGAATGGACGCGGATTGCCACGCGTCGATGGCGGGAACCCGCCGAACAGCACCATGCGTATCGGATTGACCGGCGACACCGAGGTGATCGACGAATTGCCGGCCAGCGGCGGATACGCACTCGGATTGCCGCTGCCGTCTGCCGCGTGGCAAGGCTTGCAATGTAAATCGTAGAGCCTGGCGCCGGCAGTCATCAATGCCGTCACCTGTGCCTCGGTCTGGGACTCGCGCGGCGGCGGCGCCGCAGGCTCCGACGGCGCAATCGATTTGAGATAGATCGCCATGGCGCGTGCGTCTTCTTCGGTCAGGTACTGCAAGCTGTCGTGAACCACCAACGCCATCGGTCCGAACACGGCGCCGCGGCGCGACACGCCATCGCGCAGCAGTGCGACAAGGTCGTTCTCGTCAAAGCGGCCGAGGCCGCCGTTGCCTTGCGCAGACAGCGACGGCGCGTACCAGTCTGCCGACGCGATCATGCCGCCCCCCAATTGGCGCTCGCCGACACTTGCACCGAGGGCATTGCGCGCGCTGTGGCAGGCGGCGCAATGCCCGAGTCCCTGTACCAGGTAGGCGCCGCGATTCCATTGTGCCGATTGCGCAGGCTGCGGCACGAACTCGGCCGCGTCGAAGTAGAGCGCGCGCCATGCGCGCAACAGCGCGCGCTGGCTATACGGGAACGAGAGTTCGTG
This sequence comes from Casimicrobiaceae bacterium, assembly GCA_039935875.1. Classification (GTDB taxonomy): domain Bacteria; phylum Pseudomonadota; class Gammaproteobacteria; order Burkholderiales; family Casimicrobiaceae; genus VBCG01. Next base: position 12,765 of record JBDTJK010000033.1, on the reverse strand, counting down.
CGGCAAGTCCGGCGCGTGCACCGGCGGCACGCTCATCAGGTAACGATAGAGGTCATCGGCATCGGTGCGGGTGATGCGCGTATAGCTCGGGTACGGAAATGCCGGATACAGCAGTGATCCATCCGCTGCCCGCCCGTCGTGCAACGCAGTGTAGAACGCATCGGCCGTGTAGCGGCCGATGCCGGTTTCGGCATCGGGCGTGATGTTCGGCGTGTGGAAGATGCCAAACGGCGTCGGCATCGCCAGGCCGCCGGCAAGGCGCATTCCGCCGCGCGCGCTGTGGCAGCCCTCGCAGTCACCGATGCGCGCCAGGTACCCGCCGCGCGAATTGATCGTCACCGGTAGCGCTGGCGCCCGCGCGTGCTGGCTGCCGCAGTCGAGCGGAAGCCTGGCGGTTCCCGGCGGCTGCGGCGGCGCTGCTGCCACGGGCTGCGCCGCGAGCCACGCGGTGATCGCGGCAATGTCGGCGCCGCCGAGTTTCGACGCAATGGTCGACATGCAGTCGGGGGCGCGCGCGTGCCGGATACCGCGTTGCCAGGACTCAAGCTGCGCGGTCACGTAGTCGGGATACAGCCCGGCGAGCGCTGGAATGGCGGGCAGGCGGCCACCCAGCGTATCGCCGTGGCAATCGACACAGGCGGGGATTCCCCTTGCGGAGTCGCCTTTGCGCACCAGCGTGGCACCGCGCAACATCGTAGCGGCTGCAGCGGCCGCGGCTGGCGAGAGAGCGGCAGGATGCAGGTCAGCGTAGTGGTCGGCGATCTCGCGCAGGTACGCATCGGAAAGATGGCGGACGAAATAAACCATTTGCGGAAAGGCGCGCTTGCCATCGCGAAAATTCTCGAGTTGCTGGTACAGGTAGTCCGCCGGCTTGCCCGCGATGCGCGGGTAGTAGCCATTGCGACGCACGCCCTCGCCTTCCTTGCCATGGCAGGCGGCGCACGCGAGCAGCCGTTGCTCGAGCGTGTCGGCGATGCGCGCGGGCTCCTGGGCGAGCACTGCGGCGGCACCTGCCAGGCTGAATGCGACCACCAGCACCGCGCACAGCCGGCGGCCCCGGGGCAGGCTCACAGCGAGCCTCCGCACCGACGCCGACGGGACATGCGCCAACGCCACACCCGACGCGTCGTCATCGACGCGGTTTGCGCGACCCGTCGTCGGCACTTGCGGCGGTCTGGCTGGTTCCTTCGGCACGCTGGCGTGCGGGGCCATGCGCAGCCGTCAGGTTGCGAGCGCTGTTGATCAGCGCCAGGTGTGAAAACGCCTGCGGGAAGTTTCCCATCTGCCGCTTCGCGGACGGCAGGTATTCCTCGGCGATCAGCCCGACGTCGTTGCACAGCGCGAGCAGGCGCGCGAAAAGGCTTCCGGCCTCATCGAATCGTCGCTGCATCACGTAATTGTCGACCAGCCAGAAACTGCACGCAACGAATGCCCCCTCGCGCGGCGGCGTGCCGGCGTTTTCGCCGCCGCTGTCGTAGCGCATCACCAAGCCACCCACCAGGTGACGGCGCTCGATCGCAGCGAGCGTGCCGCGCACGCGTGGATCGTCGGCAGGCAGGAAACCGACCAGCGGGATCAGCAGCAGGCTCGCGTCGAGCGACGCGAATCCATAGGCCTGCACGAATGAGTCCTGTTGCGCATCGAAGCCCTTCTCGCAGACGTCGGCGTGGATGCGGTCGCGCACGCTGCGCCAACGCTCGACCGGCGCATCCAGGCCGAACTCCTCGGATGAACGGACCGCGCGATCGAACGCGACCCACGCCATCACCTTGGAGTGCGTGTAGTGCTTGCGCGCCGCGCGCGATTCCCACATGCCGTTGTCTGGCTGGTCCCAGAGTTTTTCCAGATCGGCAATCAGTGCGCATTCGAGCGACCAGCTCAACGGGTCCTCCGGCATCCCCGCGCGGCGGCCGGCGTACAGCGCGTCCAGTACTTCGCCGTAGACATCCAGTTGCAGCTGGCCTGCCGCGCCGTTGCCGATGCGCACCGGCTGCGCGCCTTCGTAGCCGGCGAGCCAGGGGACTTCGTACTCCTCGAGCCTTCGTTCGCCGGCGATTCCGTACATGATGCGCAGCTTGTCGGGACTGCCGGCCACGGCGCGCAACAGCCAGTTGCGCCACGCCATCGCCTCGCCGAGGAACCCCGAGCCCACCAGCGCGAGCAACGTGAACGTGGCATCGCGCAGCCAGCAGTAGCGATAGTCCCAGTTGCGCGACCCTTGCGGCTGTTCAGGCAGCGACGTTGTCGCAGCGGCGACGATGCCGCCAGTCTCCCAGTGCGACAGCGCCTTCAGCGTCAGCACCGAACGCTGCACGACGGACGACCATTCGCCGGCAGGCTTGAACGAGGATACCCACTGCTTCCAGAATTGCTGCACGGCGCCGATGGCCGCCAGCGGATCGAGCGAATCGGGAATCGCGCGAAACGACAGCGACCAGCTCAGCGCGAACGTCGCCTGCTCGCCTTTGCGCAACTCGAACTCACCGACGGTGCGCAGGTCCTCGCCGCGAAGTTCAACCGTTGTGTCGAGCACCAGCCGGTCTGGCCCGGCAACGAAGTTGAGGCGACCATCCGTGCCGCGCGACACCCACGGAATCGTCGCGCCATAGTCGAAGCGCACGACGAGCTCGGTGTGCATGGTCACTTTGCCACGGATGCAGCGCACCACGCGCACGATGTCGGACACGCCATCGCGGCGCGACATGCAATCCGTCACGCAGACGGACCCCTGCGGCGTATCGAACGTCGTTTCGAGGATCAGCGTGCCGGACCGATAGCGGCGCGTCGACGTCGCTGCAGTGTCAACCGGCGCAATCAGCCAGCGCCCGTTGCCGGCGTCGCCGAGCAGTGCCGCGAAGCACGCCGCGCTATCGAAACGCGGCAACCCCAGCCAGTCGATGGAACCGTCGCGACCGACCAGCGCGAGGGTCTCGCAGTTGCCGATGACGGCGTAGTCTTCTATGGGCAGGGGCATTTTGCGATCAGGTGGGCATTCAATGGTCGGCGGCGGCGTGCGCGGCGTGCATCCCGGGGACGCGTGCCCGCGATGATACGAACGAATCCACGCTTGCCGCTTGCTGCCGCGGCGTTCAAGCATCAGTCAGGGATTGATGTTAAACCACGAACCGCGAGGAGACTTGATTGGTACCCAAAGCAAGGAAAGGGCAGGCGCCGGCGCGCGTTGCACGAATTTGCGGGATCGTTCACTGTCGGGGGCGGATCATCAGCGGCGCGAAGCGCCACAGGTAGAGCCCAAACGTGATGATCCATGCGCACGCCGAAAGGTGCAGCATCGTCTGCGACGATGAAGGTGTTGCGAATGCAGCAAGCCGCAGCACCACGGCCGCCAGCATCAGCGCGTACACCAGCCGTAGGTATGCACCCGCTTGCAGCGGAAGCCCGAGGTGGCCGAGCGCGGTACGCGTGATCATGCCGATGATGAGGACCGAAAATCCGGCCAGCGCAATGACGTGCACGGACAAGGCTGGCGGCACCGCCAGACCGGCGGCACCGCCACCGGCAAGCAGCAGTCCCAGTGCCAGTGCCGTGTAACCCGTGTAGAGAATCCACAACAGCGGATGTGCGCGCACCGCCAGTGGTCGCCAGCGCACGACCTGCCACAGCGCCAGGCCGCCGGCCAGCAGCAATCCAGCACCCGCCAGCAGATCTTTGTCCGCCGCCAGACCGATCACCGCCGCCGCGCACATGACGAGTTGTGCCTGTCCCGCACGCATCTGCATCGGCAGCTTCAGACCCGGCACTGCACGCATCGCGAAGAACGGAATGACGCGGCGCGCGATCAGCAGCGCGATCATCGCCATCACCGTCAGGCCGATGTCGAAACGCCGCATCAACGACGTGAAGTCGCCATCGCGTACCGCCGCCAGGTAGAAAACGTCAGCGCCCGCCAGTCCCACGATCAGCCATGGAACTGCGTAGTTGCGTGCGTTGCGCGCAGCATGCACGGCTCGCATCATCGCGATCGCGGCCAGCAGGAAGAACGCGATTTCGGCAAATGAGGCGATCGCGAATGCGCTGTCGGCGGCGATCAGGAATCCGGTTCGCGCGATGAGCCACAGCAAGCATGCAACCGCGAGCGTGGCGCCATGCAATGGGTTGATGCCGGTCCAGGTTGCACCGGCCGTCATCAGGAATGCCACCGCGATCGTCGCCACGAACCCCCACAGCATTTCGTGGGCGTGCCACGCGACTCCGCCGAGCGGCGCCGTCAGCCACTGTGGTGCGAAGATCCAGATCCCGATCGCGATCGCCGCCCACGCAGCGCCCGCGAGATAGAGCGGTCGGAACGCGAGTTCGAAAAATGCGGGCAGGCCAGCTTTTCTGACGTGAACGGGCTGGGAGGAAGGGGACGGCTGGGCCATCGGCTGCGGGGATTCGGTCACGCGCATGGATCCGCAGGCGCAGATGTACCTGTCGGCTATAAGAAGTAGTCAGGATATACCTTCTGGCGGACCGATGCGAGGGTTGTGTGGCCGTATCGCCACGCCCGAATGCACGACGCGGGGGCAATGTCTGGCGCGAAAGAAGCCGTCCCGATCGTCAGTGAGCCACGCCGATCGATTTCAGGAATTCGCGCCTTGTGCGCACTTCGTCGCGTACCATCGCCTGCATTTCATCAACCGATTTGTGCATCGGCGACTGCAGGTTGACCCGCATGAATTGCTGCCAGTCGGGCGTCGCCTCGACCCGGTCCATCGCCGAAGTCAGCACTGCGATCACGGGCGCCGGCGTCCCCTTCTTCACCATCACCCCGCGCCATAGCGCTTCCACCACGTCGTAGCCCTGCTCGCGGAACGTCGGCACGTCGGGGAAATACGGGTCGCGCTGCGCGGTGCTGATTGCCAGCAGGCGTATGTCGCCATTGCGCAATGCGCCGAGCGCCGAGCTTGGCGTCATCACTGCCGCGTCGATGTGTCCGCCAAGCAACGCGGTTGCCGCTTCGTTGCCACCATTGAACGGAATCCACTCGGTCTTGAACTTTGCAGCCTGCTGGAAGTGATAGAACACGTATTGGTGGAATCCAGCGGCCGCATAGCCCCCGACGTTGACCTTGTCCGGAGTCTTGCGCAGCGCATCGACCAGCGCCTGCAGCGAGTGATACGGACTGTCGCGGCGCACCGCGACTGCCGACGGTTCGGCTTGCAAGCCTCGCAGCGTGATGAAATCGTCGGGCGTGTACTTGGTCTGACCCTCGGCCATCATGAATGATGTCGATCCTGTCTCGGCGACGATCGTGTAGCCATCCGCCGGTCGATTGAGCGCCGCCGCCATCCCCACCGCACCCGTGCCGCCGGTGCGGTTCTCGACGATCACCGTCTGCTTCAATTGCTCACCCAGTGACTTGCCGAGTTGCCGCATCATGATGTCGAGCGGCGATCCCGCAGCCGACGTGCAGATGAAGCGGATCGGTTCGGACGGATAGCCATCGGCCCGCGCTGACCCGCTCGCCAGCCACGCCGCGCTGAACAGCGTCAGCATCAGGACTCCCGAAAACCGCACGCAACGTGCCCAGTTCATGATTCCACTCCTGCTGATCGGTTTTGACGATGCGGCAGCATTCATTCTCCTTCGCGCTGGCCCTCGTTCTCATTGGTCCTGAACCGGCGCGGCGGGTAGCCCTGGTAGGGGCGCGCGCGCACCGCGTCCTCGAAGATGTCGATTCCGAGCCCCGGGCCTTCCGGCAACGTGATGTATCCGTCGACCGGCACCAGCGGATTGCGCGCGACGAGCGCGCCGAATTCCTCATACGGCAGGAAATATTCGGTCAGCGTGAAATTGGGCATGCACGCAGCGGCCTGCACGGTCGCCGATAGCGCCAGCGTCGTCGAGTTGTAATTGTGCGGCGACACGGCGACCATTTCTGATTCGGCGGCGGCTGCGATGTAGGTGAGCTCGAGGATGCCGCCACAGTTGGAGACATCGGGGTTGATGATGTCGACCGCCCGCGCGTTGAATAGCCGTCGAAAGTCCGCGCGTCCGTACAGCGCTTCACCGCTGACGGTGGGTATCGTCGAGGCCGCACGCACCTCGGCAAGGGCTTCCAGGTTGTCGACCTGGCACGGCTCCTCGAACCAGTACGGGGCATACTCCGCCAATGTCCTCGACAAGGCAATGGCATGCACTGGGGCGAGGCGCCGGTGAATGTCCAGCAGCAAATCTATTCCGGGACCGACGGCGGAACGCACCGCGCGCAGTACGGCGGCGGCGTGGTCGATGTGCTGTTGCGGGACATAGGTGCGCCACGGACGCGGCAATGGATCGAACTTCAGCGCGGTGAAGCCCTTGCGTACGACACCCTCGGCGGCACGCGCGAAATCCTCCGGCGCGTGCATCTTGTAGCTCCAGCCATTCGCGTACACGCGGATCCGGTCGCGGCAAGCGCCTCCGAGCAGGTTGTACACCGGTTGGCCGGTTGCCTTGCCGAGCACGTCCCACAGCGCCTGCTCGATTCCCGACACCGCGCACCAATATTCGAGCGAAGGGCGGCGCTGCGCAAAGTCGTCGTACGCGATCTGCAGGAAATGACGGATTCGGAACGGATCACGGCCGACGAGATAGCGACCCAGCTCCGCGACCTGCGCAGCGATCGGCCGGTCCCGATCGTACTGGCTGTAGGCTTCGCCCCAGCCAACGATGCCGCACTCGGTCTCGACCCTGACAAACACGAAATTCTTGCGCCATCCCGGATGGACGACCAGGCATTCGACGTGCGCGACTTTCAAGCGGTGCCTCGCGGATTAGGCAGGTGGCGCGCTGGCGAATCTGCGGCCCTCCCGCAACCATGGCAATCGGTATCGTCGCCGATGATAAACGATTCCATGCCCGCGGCACGTGCGGCCGCGCAATGGCCCCGCCGATATTCCGTGCCACGGAATGCCGGCGGCAGCGATTGCGCGCAAGCTCAATGCGGGTTAATGCAGGCGCAGGTTGCCGGCGCCGAACAATCCCAGCAGGCCGATGACGATCAGGTACACCGCGACGATGTAGTTCAACAGGCGCGGCACCACCAGGATCAGGATGCCGGCGATCAATGAAACGAGAGGTCCGATGCTGAGGGTCATGTTCATGGTGGCTCCGAAGTGTATCGATGGGGACGAATGGCGCAAGTTGCGCGGACGCTATTCTGCACCGGCTATCGCGATTGCGCACGCGCTGTGAGCGTCGACAATGGTCGATGCCCGCGAGCACCTCTAACCTGTAGGAGGATGTCGCTTTCAGTTGTCGGCGATACGCGTACGCCATGGACCTCGCCTCTGCCGCATAATGCATGCAGCCCTTGCCGGCAAGCCGCGCGAGCCGCTCTTCCATCGCAGGCATCGCGGGACACGCCATGAACCCCTACCAGTCTCCCGGTACGCTCGCCAGACCGGCAACGCTGACGCCCGACGAACTGCGCGTCATCGATGGCTACTGGCGTGCCTGCAATTACCTGTGCGCAGGAATGATCTATCTGCGCGACAACCCGCTGTTGCGCGAGCCTTTGCAGCCCGCGCACATCAAGAACCGGCTGCTCGGACACTGGGGATCGGATCCCGGCCAGACCTTCACCTGGGTGCACCTGAACCGCGCGATCCGCAGGCACGGCCTCGACATGATCTACATCTCCGGGCCCGGCCACGGCGCGCCGGCAGTGATCGCCAATTGCTACCTCGAAGGCACCTACAGCGAGATCTATCCGGAGAAAAGCGAGGACGAAGCCGGGATGCTGCGCCTGTTTCGCGCATTCTCCTTTCCCGGACAACTCGGCAGCCACTGCACACCCGAAGTGCCAGGATCGATCCACGAAGGCGGTGAGCTCGGCTACAGCCTGTCGCATGCGTTCGGCGCCGCATTCGACAACCCCGCGCTGATCGTCAGTGTCGTCGTTGGCGACGGCGAAGCGGAAACCGGTCCGCTCGCCACGTCCTGGCATTCGAACAAGTTCCTCAATCCGGTGCGCGATGGTGCGGTGCTGCCGATCCTGCATCTCAACGGCTACAAGATCGCCAATCCGACGTTGCTGGCACGCATCAGCGCGGACGAGCTCGATCACCTCTTCAAGGGATACGGATGGACGCCGCATGTGGTCGAAGGCAACGACCCCGCGTCGATGCACGAGTTGATGGCAGCGGCGGTCGATGCCTGCGTGCAGGAAATCCGCGATATCCAGCACATCGCGCGGGCAAGCGGTGACGCACAACGTGCGCGCTGGCCGATGATCATCCTGCGCTCGCCGAAAGGGTGGACGGGTCCGCAAACCGTCGATGGGCACAAGGTCGAGGATTTCTGGCGCGCGCACCAGGTGCCTGTGCTCGAGGTCAAGACCAATCCCGAACACCTGCGCATCGTCGAGGAATGGATGCGCAGTTACCGTCCGCAGGAATTGTTCGACGCGAACGGGACGCTGCTCGCGGAATTTCGCGCCACGGCGCCGACCGGTCCACAGCGCATGAGCGCGAATCCGCATGCCAATGGCGGCAGCCTGCGCAAACCGCTCGATCTCCCCGACTTTCGTCGGCATGCCGTCAACGTCGAGCATCCCGGCGGCAACGCAGTGTCGCCGACGGAAACGCTCGGCAAATTCCTGTGCGACGTGATGCGCGGAAACATGCACAACTTCCGGCTGTTCAGTCCCGACGAAAATGCGTCCAACCGATTGCAGGACGTCTACGCGGCGAGCCGCAAGACATGGCTTGCGCAGATGAAGCCTGAGGACGCGGACGGCGGCGAGCTTGCGCGCGATGGTCGCGTGATGGAGATGTTGAGCGAGCACACGCTCGAAGGCTGGCTGGAAGGCTACCTGCTTACCGGCCGCCATGGCCTGTTCAGCACCTACGAGGCGTTTGTCCACATCATCGATTCGATGTACAACCAGCACGCGAAGTGGCTGGAGAAGTCGAAGCTCGAGCTCGCATGGCGGGCACCGATTGCGTCGCTCAACCTGCTGATCTCGTCGGTGGTGTGGCGCCAGGATCACAACGGATTCACGCACCAGGATCCCGGCTTTCTCGACCTGGTCAGCAACAAGAGCGCCGGCGTCACCCGCATCTACCTGCCGCCGGATGCAAATTGCCTGCTCAGCGTCGCCGACCATTGCCTGCGCAGCACCGATTACGTCAACGTCATCGTCGCGGACAAACAGCCGCACCTCGCCTATCTCGACATCGACGCTGCGATCGTGCATTGCACCAAGGGCATCGGCATCTGGGAATGGGCGAGCAATGACGACGGCGAGGAACCCGACGCCGTGATGGCCAGCGCGGGCGACGTGCTGACGCAGGAAGCCTTGGCGGCGGTCGCGATCCTGCGCGAGCACCTGCCGAGTTTGCGAATCCGTTTCGTCAACGTCGTCGACTTGTATCGCCTGCAGCCTGCGAGCGAGCATCCGCACGGATTGTCCGACCGCGACTTCGACTCGCTGTTCACGCGCGACAAGCCGGTCATCTTCAATTTCCACGGCTATCCGTGGCTGATCCACAAGTTCACCTATCGCCGGACCAACCACGCCAACATCCACGTTCGCGGCTACAAGGAGAAAGGCAACATCAACACGCCGCTCGAGCTCGCGATTCACAACCAGGTGGATCGCTACAGCCTGGCGATCGACGTGATAGACCGCGTGCCGAAATTGCAGGCAATCGGTGCGGGACTCAAGGAATGGCTCAAGGGCCAGATCATCGAGAGCCTGCGCTACGCGCATTCTGAAGGCATCGACAAGCCGGAGATCCGCAACTGGCGTTGGCCGGTGCAGAAATGAAAATCGCGCGATGGCTCGGCTGCGGCCATCGCGCGACACGCAGCGCCCTTTGCAGGACGCTGCCGGCAACCGGGGCTGCTAAGGGCGATACATCGCGCGAGCATCCGCCTCGCAGCGATCTTCCTCCGCGCCATGCATCGATTCGCAGCGCTCGCGCGCCATGTCGTAGCGGTCTTCCATGCGGTCATGGTCAGTCTGTGCGCGCATTTCGCTGCGATGATAGGCAAGGCGCGCTTCCTTCATGCGCGCACTGTAGTCGGCGCGTGCGCGATCCATGCATGCGTCGCGTTCAGTGCCGCTGGTGCCGACGCAGGCTTTGCGCGCGGCTTCGTATTCGTTCTGGTTGCGGTTCGCAGCTTCGCGCCATTCGTGGCGAACCTTCACCGACGCATCCTGGATCGCCTGGCCGCCGCTTGCGATGTCCTTGCCGGCGCCAGAGATGGTGTTGCACCCGGAGAGCGCCAAGGCTCCCACTGCGCACAGCATTGCAATGTTCAATTTCATCATTCGCTCCCGTGACGTTCGTGCCCGCCAGATGACGATGCTGCCGCAGTTTGCAGAAGCGCGCGCTGCACTGTTATCAGCGCATGTCCGAGTTGCACGTAGGACGAACACGGCCCGCCCGGAGCCGCGAGCCTGAAAATCCTGCGACGTCGGGCCTGCTGACGATGGTTACGCCCTGACGCTGGTTACAATATGCCAATGGCGATCAATGCTTCCTCCGCACTGGATGCGCGCTTGCAGGCGCTCGGCATCGACTGCGCGCGTGTCCACCATCCGGCCGTGTTTACCTGCGACGAGGCGACTCGCGTCGTTCCGGCACTGCCTGGCGCCCGCACGAAGAACCTGTTCCTGCGCGACAAGAAGGGCCGGCGTCACCTGCTTGTGGTGGTCGCCCAGGACAAACGGGTGGACCTGAAGCAGCTGGGAAAAATGCTCGATGCGAAAGGCTTGATGCTCGCCTCCGACGAACGCCTGTTGCAGCATCTCGGGGTGAGCGCCGGTTCGGTCAGCATCCTGGCGTTGATAAACGACACCGATATTGCGGTCGAGTTGGTCGTCGATGCGGACGTATGGTCCGCCACCGCCTTGCTCGCGCACCCGCTGGTGAACACCGCGACGCTGGTGATCGACCATGACTCGATCCGGAATTTCCTGCAGTCGACCGGACACACTGCGCGCGTTGTCGCGCTGCCGCATTCACACTGAAGACGTTTGTGAAATCGCCGCAAGACGCGAATCAGCGCACGACCGCAGGCACCACTTTATAGGTCGCCGTTCCGCTGGCAATGTTGACCGCATGCGCGCGCTCGTTCCACGCCACGCATGTGCGATCGCGCGCTTGCAGCTTCCGCTCGATCGCTTCCGCATCCTTCGCCTGACCCGTCTTGCGTGCGATGAATACCTCGCCGCAAGCGGCATCGGTATCCTCGGGATTGGCACTCAGCAGCTTGTCGAATGCCGACTTCGCTTCCGGCAGCCGCGACAACTGCGCATTCAGCATTCCGACATCGGCGAGGCTCTGCAAATCGTTTCCGTTCAGGGCCAGCGCCTTGTCGAGTGCGTCCAGCGCATCTGCCGGGCGATCGAGCTGCACGTAGACCTGCCCCAATGCCCGCCATGCGCGCGTATCCCCAGCAGCGAGTTGCGACGCTTTCGACGATGCATCGAGTGCTTCAGCGTATTGCTTCAAGCGGAAATAACCGTCACCGAGCAGCAGCCACGCATCCCCATTGGTGGGCTCGCGGCGGGTCCATTCTGAAGCGAGCAGCGTGACGACGTTCCAGTTGCCCGCTTCGATCATTTTCTGGATCCTTGCGTGCAACCCATCGTCGGCAGCGGCCGCCGCAGCGGCAGCCTTGACTTCGGCCCCCGCCTTTGCAGCCATGATCCCGCTGCTTTCCCTGCCCGCGGTGGCGGACAGCTGCACCGGCTCGACAACCGCGTTGTTCGCCGCCTCGGCCTGCCCGTTGCCACCACCCATCACGAACCAGATGCCGATGCCCGCCACGGCAAGCGCACAGACAGCCGCCGCGACCATGCGCCAATCCGGCATCCAGCGACGGTGTACCTTGCCTCTGCGCGTCACCATCCGTGCCGTAGTTTGCGGAGCCGGGGCGACCGCAGCAGGCGCAGATGCCTGACCCCGCGCCGCATCGGGTCGCCCGTCGCGTTTCTCGATGTGCAGCACCGTGGCGCGCATCTGCAGATAGTTGCTTTTGGCCACCGCCTCGTCACCTTTCGACTGTGCGAGCACCGACTGCCATAGCGGACGGTCGAGCCATCCCGTGTCCAGTTCGCGTTGTGCAATCTCGAGGAATTTTGCGATCTCCCCGGGCGATGCGGTTGCCGCGCGCGATGCGTCGGTTGCCGGGAATTGCGAACTGCCGGCAGGCGATCGGACTTCCGCCGCATCGGCGACCGGTATCAATTGGAGCGGTTCGAGCTGCAGTGAAATGTTGGGCATGCGACAAGCAAAGCAAGGCCCGTTCCATTGGGCTCAGCGACACTGCGCAGGTCGTCGTGTACAGGATGTGCGGTAATCAACCTTGCGTCGTACGCGTGTACTAGCGCTGCGCCAGGATCCTGTGCGCCGTCGCTTCGTCGGTAACCAGCCCCGCGAGCAGTCCGCTGCGCAGCGTTGCGCGAATCGCGACGGCCTTGTCGGGCGAGCCGGCCACCGCGATCACCATGCGTCCGCGCAGTTCCGCGAGCCGCAGGCTGATCGAGCGTTGCGCCATGTCGCAATCGACAATGCGGCCGTCGCGATCGAAGAACTGCCCAAGGACTTCGCCGACGATTCCCAGCGCGGCCAGCGCCTCGCGTTCCGGACCGTAAATCGCAGGGGTGTTGCGCAGGTTGCCGATGCCCACGAGCACCAGGTTGGTTTGCCGCGCGAGTGCAAGCACGTCCTTCACCACGCGCTGGCCACGCAGTATTTCGGCATCTTCGACCGAATCGACGAAGAACGGTGCTGGCAGGAAATAGCCTGCGCCACCCGTCCGTTC
>JBDTJK010000032.1:0-3683 GCA_039935875.1 Casimicrobiaceae bacterium | reverse complement strand
CCTGCAGTTGCGATTGCCAGATCGTGCGTGCACGCGCCTGGTCGCCCTTCGCCCACAGCACTTCACCCAGGTGGGCCGCGATCTCCGGATCGGGGCGGCCGTTGAACGCGCGCTGCAGGTAACGCTCGGAATCGTCGAGCTTGCCCATCCGGAACAGCGCCCATCCCATGCTGTCGAGGATGAACGCATCGTCCGGCGCAATCTTCAATGCGCGCTCGATCAACGCATAGCCTTCGTCAACCCGCCTGGCACGATCGACCAGCGTGTAGCCGAGCGCGTTGAGCGCCTGCGGATCGTCCGGCTTCAATTCGACCACGCGCGCGAGCTTGGCTTCCGAATCCTCGACGCGATCGAGCTTTTCGGCGACCATCGCCGCGTCGTACAGGAGCTCCGGCGAATCGGGATGCTCGGCCAGCGCCTTGGTGAGCACCGCATATGCGCCCGCGTTATCGTTGCTATCGCGAAGCAGCTGCGCTTCGGTCTGGCGCACTTCCACGCGCTGCTCGATCGTCACTGCAGGAAGTTGGTCGAGATAGCGGCGCGCACCGGCAAGATCGCCCTCCTTGGCCATCACGCCGGCGACGCGCAGCGCAGCGATCCATGCGCGGTCGCCGTCGGGGACTGCCTTGTAGCGCATGATCGCTTCCGGGTAATGCTTCTGCGCCTCCGCGACCTGCGCGAGGTAGAGCTCGACGACACCGTTCTGGCCGTAATTCGCCTTCTTCAGGTCCTGGAACAGCTCCTCGGCGCGCGGCCAGTCGTTCATCTGGAACGACAGCGCGGCAACACCGAACTCGTATTCGCGTGCATCCGGCGCCGCCTTCCACAGGCGCTCGAAGATCGCGCGTGCATCGCCGGGCCGCTTGTCCTCGACATAGAACTGCGCGAGCGCACCGAATGCGGGCTTCGACTCCGGGTGATCGCGGGTGAACGCCTGCAGATAGGCGATGGCGGACGGGCGCGACTGCTGGCCGACGATCTCCGCCTTCAACAATGCTGCGCGATCCCACGCGGGCTTCAGCACCAATGCGCGGTCGATCGCCCGGGTGGCGGTCGCGGTCATCGTCACCGACGCGAGCCCGGTGTTGGCGGCCGCGAGCGCGACGGCGAACTGCGCCTCCGCGAGGTCCGGATAGGCACCTGCGAGGTCCTGCACGATTTTGAAGGTGGTCAGCTTGTCGGTCTGCTGCGCCAGCGCCTGGTTGACCTGCAGGAAGATTTCGCCGGCACCCTGCTTGGCAGCGACTGCGTCGTCGATCAGCTTGCGCAGCCGCACTTCGAGATCACCGCCCGCCTCCTCAAGTGATTGCGCGCCGAAGTTGCCGCTGCGCGCAGCCGCAAGAATCTGCTGTGCGCGCGCGGCCTTCGGATCCAGTTCCACCCACAACCTGGCTGCCGCTTCCGCCACGTCGCGCTGGCGGGTACGCACGGCGATCTCGGCAGCGCGTCCCGCGAGGTCGGCATCGCGCGCCTCGCGCGCAGCTTCGTAAAACGCGCGCGCGGCCAGAACTGCGTCGCCGCGCTGCAATGCGACGTTGCCCAGCATGATCCGGTAGAACAGGTCGGCGGACATGCCGCCCGGGCCCGGCCACGCGGCTGGGGCCACGTCGACCCCAGGGGCGACTGCAGGGGCGAGAGGGGTAACCGAGGGGGCAAGCGCGGGGAGCGCCGCGGGCGCAGCCGGGGCACCCTGCGCTTGCGCCCGGTGGCCGACGGCCAATGCGCCGGCAACGGCGAGCGCCACCAGCGCCGACCTGCGGATCAACGGGATTGCGAATGACATGGACGATCCTGCTCTGGTTACGCTGCAAAGCACGGGGAGACCGCTCGATCCGGCACAATGCGCGGCCTGCCGTCGAACCCACGTGCCGATTCTGCCATGCCCGAACTTCCGGAAGTCGAAACCAGCCGGCGAGGCCTGATCGATGCGCTCGTCGGACGGCGCATTGCCGCAGTCACTGTATACGACCCTCGCTTGCGCTGGCCGGTTCCATCGACGCTCGCGCGCGAACTCGTCGGCGCGCGGTTGCGTGCGCTGACCCGTCGCAGCAAGTATCTGCTCTTCGGTTTCGACCATGGCACGATGATCGTGCACTTCGGCATGACGGGCAGCCTGGTCCACTACCCGCAGGCGCCTGCGCGGCGAGCGCACGACCACGTCGACTGGACGCTCGACGGCGGCGCGACGCTGCGTTATCACGACCCCCGCCGCTTCGGAGCGGTATTGTGGACGCCAGACGACCCCACTCTCCACCCTCTGCTGCGGGACCTGGGTCCCGAGCCACTGCAAGCCGGCTTCGATGGGGACGTACTGTGGCGCGCCGCGCGCACCCGCAGCGTGCCGGTCAAGTCGCTGCTGATGGACAGCACGGTTGTCGTCGGTGTCGGCAACATCTACGCGAACGAGGCGCTGTTCCGGGCCGGTATCCGCCCGTCAATACCGGCGCGCAAGGTATCGCGGGCGCGCATGGCGAAGCTCGCGCAGACGGTGCGCGGCGTGCTGTCGGAAGCGATCGAGCAGGGCGGGTCGACGCTGCGTGACTATGTCAACGGCCGCGGCGAGGCGGGCCGTTTCCAGCTCAACTATTTCGTCTATGGCCGCGAAGGCGACCCGTGCCGCGTCTGCGGCGCGCCGGTGCGCGCACGCTACATCGGCCAGCGCAACAGCTTCCACTGCCCGCGCTGCCAGCGCTAGCAGCCGAGGAACGAGCCGCAGGCTCTGCAGGGAACGGAGCCGGTGGCCCAAGCCAGCGCGCCGGAAATCGTCCCCCGACTGCCGTTTGGCGTCGGCGTGCGCGGCCTCCGTAGCATAAAATAGCACTCCGTTAGCGGCACGATCACCGACGTTACGCCGGCGCTCGCGCAAGGCATGACTTGTGCTTCACAGGTTCCATAGCTGCGTGGAGCGTCGCCGCAAACCCTGCCGCGACCTACTCTCGAGGGGACTTCACGATGGTGCAATCCCGCGATCTGGCGGTGCGGTTCGAAGCTTATGCCGAGTGGCGCCGGCGCCTTTCGGCGGCCATTTCGTCGCTGCATGAATGGCTGGCGCAACAGGACCTCGCGGACGCCCAGGTGGACCTGAAGGTCCAGCAGCTGCTGGAACGGCTGCACCAGGACAAGCTGGTGGTCGCCTTCGTCGCCGAATTCTCGCGCGGCAAGTCGGAACTCATCAACGCCATCTTCTTTGCCGAGTTCGGCCAGCGGCTTCTGCCATCGTCCGCCGGGCGCACGACGATGTGCCCGACCGAACTCCTGTACGACGCCGGGCGGCCGCCATCGATCCGCCTGCTGCCGATTGAAACGCGCCTCAAGGACGCGACAGTCGCCGAGTTCAAGAACTACGCGGACGAATGGGTAACGATCCCGCTCGACCTCGCCTCCGCCGACCGCATGAGCGAAGTGCTGTCGCGCGTGTCGCAAGTGAAGACGGTCCCGGTCGAACTCGCGCGGAAATATGGACTGTTCGACGATAGCGCCGACCTGATCGCGTCGTTCGACCGCAAGGAGGAAGGCACGATCGACATACCGTGCTGGCGCCACGCGGTGATCAATTTCCCGCATCCCTTGCTGCAGCAGGGTCTCGTCATCCTCGACACGCCGGGCCTCAATGCGATCGGCACCGAGCCCGAACTGACGCTGTCGCACCTGCCCAACGCACACGCGCTGCTGTTCATCCTGTC
>JBDTJK010000031.1:0-9205 GCA_039935875.1 Casimicrobiaceae bacterium | reverse complement strand
TCGCTACACCGGCCACTGACGATCAACCGGACAAAATCAAACGGCCGGGCTTCGTTGGCGAAGGCCGGCCGTTTTGCGCAGTGGCTGCCGCTTGCGTCAGCGGCGATGGTTTTCCCAGCGCTCGCGGCCCCAGTAATCGGGCCGGTAGGCCGGGTGGTAGCCACCGCGGTACGGCACGTAGACCGGACGCGGCACCACTATCGGGGGACGGTAATAGCCGTACGCCGGTGCAGGGTAGTAATACACGGGCCGCGGCGCCACGTATCCATAGTCGTATCCGTATCCGTATCCATAGGGCGCGCCTAAAGCCACGCCGATGCCGGGCAACCCGATGGATACGTTCCAGTTGACATGCGCCGCCTCTGCGGAGGGTGCGGCAAGCGTGCCCACCAGCGCGGTGGCGGCAACAGCGGAAACTGCAAGCATGCGGCGAATCATGGTCAGGTTCTCCTTCGTGTCAGACAACATCGGACCGGGCCCATACGCCGCGGTGTTGCAGGCGATGTGAGCTCACTTTCCACAACGGCGCAGATTCGGGCATCGTTGACACTCGCAACGGGCGTTACATCTCGAAACAACGGCCATGCGCGCTTACCCCGGTCCATTGCACATGGCGCGGGCCGTTCGTGGGGTACGCTGCGCGATGCGGAGGGTGCGCGGGCATTGCGCCGCCACAAGCCGCTTCAGCGATGCAATGGCGGCGGCGCCGTCGATCCGCGTACGACCAGGTCCGCCGCCAGCTCGGAAGCCTGCGTCGCGTCGCGGCCGGCCACCATGCGCAGGATGTTGGCGGCGACGATGCGGCCAATTTCGTGCGTCGGCACGTGGATGGTGGTCAATGCAGGATTCACCA
This sequence comes from Casimicrobiaceae bacterium, assembly GCA_039935875.1. Classification (GTDB taxonomy): domain Bacteria; phylum Pseudomonadota; class Gammaproteobacteria; order Burkholderiales; family Casimicrobiaceae; genus VBCG01. Next base: position 8,352 of record JBDTJK010000031.1, on the reverse strand, counting down.
TCGTCGCGATTTCGAGGTCGTCGAATCCGGTCAGTGACACGTCGTCCGGTACGACGATCCCCGACACCCGGCATTCGTCGAGCGCGCCGATCGCCAGCACATCGTTGCCGCATATCACGGCCGTCGGTCGCGGATCGCGCGACATCAGTTCGCGCAACGCGTCGCGGCCCGCGGCAAACGAGTACGGCCGCTCGACCAGGTAAGCGTCGGGCAGCGCGAGTCCGCGTGCGCCGAGTGCCGCGCGCACACCGTCGACACGCAGTCGCGCGCGATCGTTGTGCGCGGTCTCGCCGGCGATCATCGCGAAGCGGCGATGCCCGATGTCGACGAGATAGTCCGCGATGCGCATCGCTGCCTCGCGGTTGTGGAATCCCACGCAGGGGTGGCGACCGGAGCGGTCGATCGACCACGCGACGATATACGGGAGATCGGCCGTCGCGATCATCCGCATCAGTTCCTCGCGATGATCGAGCCCCACCAGCACGATGCCATCGATGCCGCGTTCGATCAGGTGACGGGCGACGCGTACTTCCGCGTCGAGATCGTATTCGAAGCAGGCGATCAGCAGCGAATAGCCGTCTTCTTCCAGCGTCTTCTGCAACGCATGTGTCGTGTTGGCGAAGATCGCGTTGTCGAGCGTCGGGACGATCGCGCCGATGCTGCGGGTCTTGCGCGAGCGCAGCGCACGCGCGGCGCCGTCGAGCACGTAACCGGACGCGCGCACCGCTTCCCGCACGCGTGCCAGCGTCGCCGGCCGCAATCGCTCCGGCGTTGACAGCGCGCGCGACACCGTCGCCGTCGACACGCCGGCCTGACGGGCAACATCACTGAGTTTGGCAGGAGCCTTCATCGGTGTGGTGGGCAAGCTGTGTCTGTCGCGGCGCGTCGTTGCGCAAAAAACGGTGGTGCCAGGCGCCATGAGTATAGGCCGCGACTGTGAACGATTACAAAAATTCCTATTCATGGATCGTTGCGCCAAATTCCCCGGATGTTGCACCGCACACTTCACACGACATAAATTTTGTATTGACACTTAAATGCGTGCAGGTTAATTTGATGCAATCGATTGCAAATTACGACGTTCATCGTGGATCGCGCGTACGTCTCCCGCACGCAGCGCAATGGTGTTTCATGGCGACCAAAAAACTGAAAACAGCAGCGAGGACGCCGACGACCGGTGAAGACGACACCCGGCAGCGCGTCGAAGGCATGTTGCGCGACATCGAGGCGCGGCGTAGGGCCGCGGTGCGCGAATATGCCGAAAAGCTCGACGGCTGGACGGGTGAGTTCGTGGTTTCCGCCGATGCGATCGAAATGGCCACCGCTGCATTGACGCAGCAGATCAAGGACGACATCCGCTTCGCGCACGAACAGGTGCATGCGTTCGCTGTGAAGCAGCGCGCAAGCCTCCACGAATTCGAGGCCGAAACCTATCCCGGGCTCGTCACTGGCCAGCGGCTCATTGCGGTCGACGTCGCTGGCTGCTACGTGCCGAGCGGTCGTTATGCGCACGTCGCGTCGGCAATCATGAGCATCACCACGGCCAAGGCTGCCGGCGTGCCGCACGTCGTTGCGTGCTCGCCTTCGTTCAAGGGCGCCGGCATTCATCCGGCGGTGCTGTACGCGATGTCGGTGTCCGGCGCCGACCAGATCCTGACGCTCGGCGGCGTGCAAGCCATCGCTGCAATGGCGTTCGGCATCTTCAGCGATCGCGGCGCCGACGTGATCGCAGGACCCGGCAACAAATACGTGGCGGAAGCCAAGCGCATCCTGTTCGGCCGCGTGGGGATCGACGTGTTCGCCGGTCCGAGCGAAATCTGCGTAATTGCCGACGACACGGCCGATGCTGCGATCGTCGCATCTGACCTCGTGGGGCAGGCCGAGCACGGTGTGGAGTCACCCGCATGGCTGGTGACCACGTCGCCGCGCATTGCGCGGGAGGTCGCCGAACGGATGCCCTCGGTCATCGCCGCATTGCCCCATGACGCCGCGGCGGCGGCAGGTGCCGCGTGGCGGGACTATGGCGAAATCGTGCTGGCGGACTCGCGCGAGGAAGCGGCCAAAGCCAGCGACGACTATGCGCCGGAGCATCTCGAAGTGCATGCGGCGGACCTCGACTGGTGGCTTGGCCGCCTGCGCAACTACGGTTCGTTGTTTCTCGGCGAGGAGACCACCGTCGCGTACGGTGACAAGACCTCGGGTCCCAACCATATCCTGCCCACGAAGCAGGCGGCGCGTTATTCCGGCGGCCTGTCGGTGGGCAAGTTCATCAAGACGGTCACCTGGCAGCGCATGACGCGCGATGCGACGCGCCAGGTCGCCACCGTCACCGCGCGCATATCGCGGCTGGAAGGCATGGAGGCGCACGCGCGAACGGCGGACGACCGGCTGCGCAAATACTTTCCGGGCGAATCGTTCGTCACCACAAACTGAGTGCGGACACGTGACATGACGACCATTGCCGACCTGTTCTCGGTGCGCGATCGCGTCGCTCTGGTGACCGGCGCAAGCTCGGGTATCGGCCGCGCGATGGCCGAAGTGCTGGCCGAGGCGGGCGCGACGGTTGCATTGGTCGCACGGCGCACCGCGACGCTTGACGTCGTCGCGCAGGGAATTTCGGCGCGCGGTGGCCGCAGCATGGTGGTCGGCTGCGACCTCGCCGATCACGCCGACATCGAGCGGCTGCCGTCGAAGCTGCACGAGGGCATCGGCGCGCCCGACATCCTGGTCAACGCGGCTGGCATCAACCTGCGGATGCCCATCGACGACGTCGGCATCGGCGACTGGAATCGCACGCTCGACATCAACCTGACCGCGCCATTCCTGCTGGCGCAGGCATTCGCACCTGCGATGGTTGCGCGCGGCTGGGGACGCATCCTCAACGTCGCGTCGCTGCAGTCGGTGCGAGCGTTCGCCGACAGCGCGCCGTATGGCGCGTCGAAAGGCGCAATCATGCAACTGACGCGTGCGATGGCCGAGGCGTGGTCGCGCCATGGCGTCAACTGCAACGCGATCGCGCCAGGTTTCTTCCGCACCGAACTGACGGCCGCGGTGTTCGACGATCCGGTCCGCGTGCGTGCAATGGCGGCACGCACGATGTGCGGGCGCAACGGCGTGCTCGACGACTTGCGTGGTGCGACAGTGTTCTTCGCCAGCCGTGCGTCCGACTACGTGACCGGGCAGACACTGTTCGTCGACGGCGGCTTCAGCGCAGGATGAACGTGCAAAGGTCACGGCAATGAAGGCGCTGGTCTACACCGGTGCCAGCACGATGTGCTACCGAGACGAGGCCGACCCGTCGCGCGGCGCCGGCGAAGTGACGATCGAAATCGACGCCGTGGGCATCTGCGGATCGGACATGCACGCGTTTCACGGCCACGATCCGCGTCGCGTGCCGCCGATGATCCTCGGACACGAACTGTCCGGCGTGATCGTCGAAGGCGACGGGGCCGGCAAACGGGTCACCGTCAATCCGCTGATCACTTGCGGCAGCTGCGCGGATTGCATCACCGGGCGCGACAACCTGTGCTCGCGCAGGACAATGATAGGCATGACTCGCGCCGGCGGTTTCGCGCAACGGATGTCGATTCCGAAGGCGAGTGTCATCGAACTGCCGGTCGGCATGGACATGCGCACCGCCGCGTTGACCGAACCTGCCGCGACGGGCCTGCATGCACTCGCTCTGGCGATGCGCGCGATGGCGCGGCCGCTGCCTGAAGCATCGACGCTGGTGCTCGGCGGCGGCGCGGTCGGTCTGCTGGTGGCGTTGCTGGCGCGAGCCTACGGCAGTCGCAGCGTGACAGTCGCGGAAACCAACGCATTGCGACGCAGATCGGCGGCTGTCGCCGGTGATCTGCGCGTATATGATCCACTGGCGGCGCCCGCGCAAGGTCCGGCCGACAATAGCGTCGACCTCGTCATCGACGCCGTCGGCGCCACAGCCACGCGTGCGGCGGCGTTAAGGGCGGTAAAACCCGGCGGCGTCGTCGTGCACATCGGCCTTCAGGACTGGGCAAGCGAAATCGACATGCGCAAGCTGACGCTCGCCGAGATCACGTTGATCGGCACCTACACGTATTCGATGGCGGACCTGCGCGCCACCGTCGGCGCGCTGCACGAGGGCGTCTTCGGCAGCCTCGAGTGGGTGGAGGAGCGTCCGCTCGAGAAGGGCGCCAGCGCTTTCGCCGACCTCGACGCGGGGCGCAGCGGTGCCGCCAAGATCCTGCTGCGGCCGAAGGTTTGCGCATGACGCGTCGTTTTGCGCCGGACCGGCTGGCATTCGCCGGCGCGAGCGTGCTGCTGCTGCTCTATTGTGCCAACGTCGCGCTGCGCATCGGACGCATCAAGTTCGGCGCATCGGTCTGGAGCGTCGGCGACGTTGGCGAATTCCTGCTGGTGTTGTCATGCATGGTGTGTTTCGTGGTCGGGTTGCTGGTCGACGAGACCAACAACCCGAAGCCGAATGGTGACGCAATCGAACCAACTACGGGAGAGATTCGATGACGAGGCAAAAGAGCGATCGCAATGCAACCACGCCGGCGCGCCGGCGGTTCTTCGAAGTCACGGGCCGCTATGGATTCACCACGGCGGTGATGGCGCTCACTGGCGGCTACCTGTGGTCGAACGCCGAGGTGGCACGGGCGGCGGATGACGAAGCCGCGAAGGAAAAGGGCGCGAAGCACGTGATGCTGTTCGCGACCGAGTACAAGAACGATGACTACCGGACGTATCCGATCATGCAGACGCAGTTCAAGGAGAATCTGCAGACGCTCTCGGGCAACGCCGTCTACGTGAAGCTGTTTCCGTCGGGGCAGCTCGGCATCGGTCCGGCACTCGCACAGAAAGTGCAGAACGGCACTGTGCAAGGTGGTTCGGTGTCGCTTTCCAACTTCTCGCCGTTCGCGCCGATCGTCGATGTGATCAACGTGCCGTTCTGGTGCGGCGAGAACCAGCGCTTCGCGAACCTGGTGACGTCGTCGGCGTGGAATGACGCGATCACGCCGAAGGTGACGGTCAAGGGCTACAAGCCCATGTTCTACTTCACCGTCGATCCGCGCACGATCGCCACGCGCAAGGGGATGCACAAGGTCATCAAGACGCCTGACGACATGCGCGGCGTGAAGATGCGCGTGCCTGCGTCGAAGCTGTTGCAGCAGTTCTACCGGATGGCCGGTGCCAATCCTACCGTGGTCGCGTGGGGCGAAACCCCGTCAGCGCTGAAGCAGGGCGTCGCGGATGCACTCGATCCCTCCGTCGGCGCGCTCTATACGTTCGGCTTCATCGACATCGTCGAATCGATCACATTGGTCGACTCGGTGTCGGATGCGCAGATGTTCGCTGCCAACTACGGCTGGTACCAGGCGCTGCCGAAGGACCTGCAGATGAAATTCGAGGAGGCCAGCGAAAAGACGCAGGGCGAGAGCTTCGCGCAGATTCCGATTGCGCGGAAGAACTCCATGGACGCGCTCAGCAAGGCGGGCGTCACGTTCTACAAGCCGACCGCTGCCGAGCACACGCGCTGGGTGGACGTCGCCGGCGCGCAGCGGCCCGAGTGGAACGACATCAAGAAGGAGCTCGCGGGGTCGATCGACGCGTTCGACAAGCTGCGCGTGGCGGCGGACACCAAGGGCAAGTTCACCGTCGACGACTACAAGGGTTGATTCGCAGGGATATCGAATATCGCGCAGCGAGTGTCAATCAACAGCCGGGACGTCGGCAGCGGCGTCCCGGCGGAGGCGTGTCATGCGTGCGTTCCTCAAGGCCATCGATCGTAACGGCGAGCGATACCTGATGCTGGTGTTCTACTGTTTCATCGTGTTCGTCATCGTCACCGAAGTGATCCGCCGTTTCGTGCTCGACTTCTCGTCGCTATGGGGAGAGGAAGCGGCGCGCATGGCGTTCATCTACCTCGGCTGGGTGGGTGCGTCCTACGCGGTCAAGGAACGCGCGCACATCCGCTTCGACATCGTCACCAGCAAGCTGCCGCCGAAGCTGGCCGGATGCGTCTTCCTTTTTTCCGAGCTGGCGACGCTGGTGTTTGCGGTGTTCGCCGTGTATTGGTCGCTGCAGACGATGGGAACCATGCTGCGCTTCGATGCGCTGTCACCGGCATTGCGCATCAACCAGGCGTGGTTCCAGGCCGCGGTGCCGCTGGGTTTCGCGATGATGGTCGTGCGCGTCATCCAGTCGGCGCTGCTCGACTTGGCCAACATCCGCGCCGGGCGGCCCCCGCGGACCGGTTCTCTGCTGTTCGACTGACCGTGTCGTCTACCAGATAACGCCACCATGTCGATGAGCCTGTGCCTGTTGCTGGTGGTCGCGCTGCTGCTGCTGGCGGTACCGTTCTGGGTGGCCGTGGGCCTCGGCACGGTGGCGCTATTGCTCGGCACCGGAGCGCTGCCGCTGTCGCTGCTCGGCGAAGCGCTGTTCCAGGGCGTCGATTCGTTCGCGCTGATCGCCATTCCGCTGTTCGTGTTGACCGGCGATGTCATGGTGCGCTCGGGGCTTGCCTACAAGCTCCTCGACTTCGCCGAGGCCACCACCGGCAACCTGCGCACCGGATTCGGTACGTCGACGGTGTTGGGCTGCGGTTTCTTCGCCTGCATCTCGGGCTCGGATGCCGCGGACGCGGCGGCGATCGGCAGGATCACGATGGACCGGCTGGTCGAGCGCGGCTATCCGAAAGCCTATGCGTGCGCACTGGTCGCGTCGGGTGCGTGCACGGGCATCCTGATACCGCCGTCGATTTCCTACATCATCATCGGCCTGGTGCTGGGCATTTCGTCGACGACGTTGTTCGTCGCCGCGGTGATCCCCGGCATCATGGTGCTGGCGAGCGTCGTCATTACCAATGTAATAGTCAACCGGATGCGCGGCTATGAGAATTCGCGGCAGAAATTCTCGTGGCGGCGCTGGTTCATTGCGCTGAACGAGGCCAAGCTCGCGTTGCTGATCCCGTCCATCATCCTCGGCGGCATCTATTCGGGCGTGTTCACACCGACCGAATCGGCAGCCGTTGCCGTCGCCGTCGCGCTGGTGATCGGCATGTTCCAGCGCACGATCCGCTTGCGCGACTTCCCTGCGATGCTGGAGACTTCGGCGCGCGTCAACGGGGTGATCCTGCCCATCATCGCAGTCGCGGTGCTTTTCTCGCAAGCGCTCACTGTGCTTGGCGTACCCCAGGCACTGGTCACCGCGATGACGTCGATTTCGGGCAATCCGCAGGTGGTCACGATGATGATGCTGGCGGTGTTCATCGTCGCCGGCATGTTCATGGAAACGACGCCAAACATCGTCATCCTTGCACCGATGCTGCTGCCGGTGGCGCAGAAGATCGGTATGGATCCGATCCACTTCTGCGTGTTCATGATCACGTCGCTGGGACTCGGATTCATCACGCCGCCGATGGGCCTCAACCTGTTCGTGATGTCCGGCCTCACGCGCGTGTCGATCGCAGCGATCGCGCAAAAGGCGTTACCTTTCGTAGTCGCAATGCTGGTCGTGTCGATCATCGTCGGCTACGTGCCGTTTCTGTCGACGGTGCTGCTGCGGCGCTAGGCGACAACGCCCGGGGGTTGACGGATTTGCGCTATCCTTGCCGGTGTCTTCCCGTCGAGGGCCTGTGCAAATGCTCCGTGTCCATTCGCTGTTCCGCACCGTGCTTGCGATCGTTGCCATGGCCTGGCTTGCTGTTCCGGCCACCGCTGCCAACCTGACGATCGGCCTCGCGACGGACATCACCTCGCTCGATCCGCATTTCCACAATGTGACGCCGAACAACAGCCTCGGCTTTCATATCTTCGGGTTCCTGGTCGAGCGCGACGAAAAGCTGCACCTGGTGCCGGGCCTCGCCACCGAATGGAAGGCGATCGACCCGACCACCTGGGAATTCAAGCTGCGCAAGGGCGTCAAGTTCCACGACGGCAGTGATTTCACGGCGGCCGACGTGGTCGCGTCGATCGAGCGCGTCCCCACCGTGCCGCGCAGCCCCAGTTCCTTCTCGGCCTATACGAAGCAGATCAAGACGATCGACGTCGTCGATCCGTACACGGTGCGCTTCCACACCGCGACGCCGTATCCGCTGATGCCCTCGGACATGACGCAGGTCGCCATCATCAACAAGGCGTTTCGCAATGCGACCACCGAGGACTTCAACAGCGGCAAGGCGGCGATCGGCACCGGACCGTACAAGCTTGCCCGCTACACCAAGGGCGATCGCATCGAACTCGATCGTTTCGACGGCTACTGGGGCGGCAAGACACCGTGGGAACACGTGACTATGAAGCTGTTAACGCAGGATGCGGCGCGCGTGGCCGCGCTGTTGTCCGGCGACGTGCAGGTGATCGAGGCGGT
>JBDTJK010000030.1:0-2994 GCA_039935875.1 Casimicrobiaceae bacterium | reverse complement strand
CGCCGACGATCCGCACGACGTGGCGCGTGCGTTCGCCGACCTGCTGGAGGCGAACGCCGCGACCGCGGCAGCGGCGGTGGCGTGATGCGCACGGACGGCGGCCCCGCTGATGGATGCGTGGCTATCCAGATCGAACACAGGAAACCGACGGTGGTGCCGGCAGCCAATGACGATTGGGCGATGCACGCCATGCGATGGCGACAGCGCGCGCGGCCATGATCCACGTCGATGTCGTCATTCCGGCGTTCAATGCGGCCAACTACCTGCGCGAGGCGATCGAAAGTGTGTTCGCGCAGTCGCATCCGGTGGCACGGGTGATCGTCGTCGACGACGGATCGACCGACCCCACGGTATCAATCGCCACCGCGTTCGGCTCGCGCGTTGAAGTCGTGGCGCTGGAAGGCAATCGTGGCGCAGCGGCGGCGCGCAACGCAGGTATTGACGCGTCCGATTCGCCGCTGGTGGCGTTTCTGGACGCCGACGATCGCTGGCTTCCGCCCAAGATCGATGCGCAATGTGCAGCGCTCGCGGCCGATGCCGCAGTGATGTTCGCGCTGTGCCGTTTGCGCACGTTTGCCAGCCCGGAGTTGCCCGTCGCCGAGCAGGCATTGCTGGTGGCCCAGCACGCTGCGCAGTCCGACGGATGGTTGGCCAGCACGCTCGTCGTACGACGCGAGCTGTTGGCGAAGGTGGGCCTCTTCGCCGAGGATCTGCGCCTTGGCGAGACGATCGACTGGTTCAGCCGCGCACGCGAGCATCCGTTCGTGCATGTCGACAGCGTCGGCGTCGAGCGCCGGTTGCATCGGCACAACACGACGCGCGTCGCGCATGGCGGCCAGCGCGACTATCTGCGCACGGCGCAGCGGCATCTCGCCCGGCTGCGCGGGAACAAGACCTTATGACCGCACGATCCACGCCGCCGCCGCCGCGCACCCCGGAATTGGACGGCCAAGCGCACGCTGCCGCCGGCTTCGCGAATACCAGCGTCCAGGGTGGAGGGTGGCGGCCGGATGACGGGCAGGAATTGCTGCTCGCGGCAACCATCGGTCCGGAGGCACAAGCCGCACAGGCATTTGCGCAGTGGCGGCGTGCGTACGACATCTGGAAGTTCGATGCCGGCACCACGCGACTCCTGCCGCTGCTGGTTCCGCGCGCGCACCTGTTCGACGACGCGGATCCCGCGTGGCCGATGATTCGCGGACTGTACCGCCGCGCGTTCGTACACGGGCAACTGGTGGCGCGACGTGCGATCGATGCGATGCAACGACTCGCTGCCGCGGGAATCCCGACGCTGGCATTGAAAGGCGGCGCACTACTCGCCTATTACGATCACAATCCGGCGTTGCGCCCGATGAACGATTTCGACGCGCTGGTGCCACGTGCACATGCCGAATCCGCAATCCGGCTGTTGCAGGCCAATGGCTGGCACAACGCGTGGCCGCGCACCGAGCGTTTGCCTTACGCGTACCACGGCACGTGTTTCGCCTCGTTCGATGGCCTCAACTTCGACCTGCACTGGCAGGTGCTGGCGGCCGCCGGCGATTCGGACGACGCGGCGTTATGGGATGCAAGCGTCGAGTGCGACGTGCCGGGCGGCACGACGCGCGCGCCCTGCGCAGCCGATCTGCTGACGATTGTATGTGCGCATGCGGCGCCCTGGTCGCCCGATTCACCGGTGCGATGGGTGGCAGACGCGCTGCGCATCATCCGCGGGCAAAGTGTGGCGTTCGACTGGGTGCGCGTGGTCGAGCGCGCGCGCAAGTGGCGCGTCACGTTACCGTTGCACGACACGTTGGGCTATCTTGCGCAGCAATGGCAGGTTGACGTTCCTTCTGCCGTGCTCGAAGCGCTGGCGGCCACGCCGGTGCATCCGGTCGATCGCCGCGTGCATGCGGCGCTGGCCCGGAAGCCGGGACTCGGCGATTATCTGGCCCGGCCGTGGTGGCGGTATCGATTGATTTCCTATCGGTTACCGACGTGGCGCGCGGTGCCGGGATTTCTCCGCTATCTGAAACTGACGCTGGGGCAAACGCGCATCGACCAGTTACCACGCGAAATCCTGCGGCGCATTGTGCGGTTCCGTCGTGGCCGTCAAGTGGATCCTCCCTGACCCGGTGGCCGGATCGAATCGACACCGCGGATGGCCGTGCGCTTGACGTCAGTCACCGGGTGCCATCGGCTGCGTTATCGCCAGGGTATCGGGCGCGCGGTCGTCACCAGCGAGCGACGAGCCCACCAGCAGCTTGATCATCTGCCGCCGCGCATCGCGCTGTACCCTGTGTGCCGTGCGGTGCGCCTCGCGCGCGAGCGTGGCCGCCCGCAACGAATCACCGCGCAGGGCAAGCACGGCGGCGGCGAGGTCGTCGGTGGACTTGCCAAGCAGCGCCGAGCGTCCGTGCTCGAGGTAACCCGCGTAGCCGCCGCGGGAACCGCATACGACGGGCACCCCGGCCGCCATCGCTTCGAACACCACGCGTCCAAATGCCTCGTACCAGTGATCGGCCGTGCGGTAGACGAACGCGTTGAGCGAGCGCAGGAAGGTGAGCGGCGACTCCGCGCCTGCAGGCAGCAATTCGATGCCCGGGGTGTCAGCGAGTTGCGACGCGAGGCAGGTTGCGCCCATCAGCCGCACGCGAATGCCTGCCGCGGCCAAGCGGCGGTACAGCGCAGGATCCTCCGCGTGGTGCTTGCTGGCATCGTCGCGCGACAGGCGGCCGACAGTAAACGGTTGCGCGGGCGCGTTCGACGGATCGCGAAACGGAAACCGGTTGAGGTCGATCGGGCTTTCCAGCACAGGCCCCACGCCACGGTGGCGCGTGCGTAACGCACGCGACGTGTAGATCACCTCGGCGCTGCACCCGCTGTGGGTGATCCGCGACAGGTTGTCGCGCAGCCAGCGCGGCTGGTCGGTGTTGAAGATGATGACGACCCGCGCCGGCGCCGACAGCGCGATCCAGCGGCCGATACTGAAATAGGTGCCGACGAAGACCAGCG